>CAZDGT010000489.1:0-3643 GCA_964504905.1 uncultured Bordetella sp.
TCCAGCCCGAACTCCATCACGTGCGCCGTCAGCATGAAGATGATCAACAAGACCAGCACCACGTCTACCAGCGGAACGATATTGATCTCCGAAAGAGTTCCGTTGCTTCCCGCGAAACGCCGCCGGCCGAGTCCGCCGCGCGCTCCGTTGCCGCCACCGTTGTTAAAGGAGAAAGCCATAGGGATCTATGCCCCTTCGAACATCCGTTCCACTGCATTCAGGAATTCGAGCGAGAAGTCCTCCATGCGCGTGCCCATCTCTTTTATACTGTGCCCAAAGTAATTGTAGAAAACTGCCGCGGGGATGGCCGCGAACAGGCCGAGCGCAGTCGCGAACAGTGCGTTGGCGATGCCCGGCGCCACAGTTCGCATGCTGGTGGAACCCGTGAGTCCCAACGCCTGGAAGGCTTCTATAATGCCGAAGACAGTGCCGAACAATCCTACGAATGGCGAAACAGTCGCGGCCGTCGCGAGCCAGCTCATGCTGCGCTCCAGCTTGGCCACCTCTTCGCTAATGCCGAGTTGCAGCGTACGCTCCACTGCCACGGGATTGGTGATGCGGCCGCGCGTTGCCATCTGGCGCTTGACTTCGCTATAGCCGAAATCGAACACCGATACTAACGGCGCTGCTGTGAATTGCTGGCTAGCCGCTGCGAGCGTGTCCATCTGATCGGACTTGCGAAAGGCGCGCAGGAAATTTTTGTTGGCGGCGCTGGCGCGGCGAAACATGGCCCACTTCGAGAAGATGACGGTCCAGGAAAGCAGGGAAAAAATCAGGAGCACGCTCATCACCGCGATGGGGATTGGCTCCGAGCTTCTCACCATCTCCCAAAAATTGACTTGCGCTATGATGCCGATCCAGTTTACAGAGATCAACCAGTTTCCTTTCTCTCCGTCCCGATCTCATTGTAGTCGACCGGACCCTCAAACAAAAGATAGCAAAAATGTTTTCGCCGGCGGGGCGCCGGTTTTACAAGTGGGCGGCCCGGCTCGCTGGTTTCTTATAATTCAGTTGATGCCTCATGCTGCTTGAGCTGACCGTCGAGAACTACGCCGTGGTCGAGAAGGTCCGGGTGCGCTTTCATCGCGGGCTGAATTTGCTGACGGGCGAGACCGGGAGCGGCAAGTCGATTGTGGTGGATGCGCTGGCGCTGCTCTATGGAGGGCGGGCCTCGGCGGAAATGGTGCGCACTGGCGCGGAGCGTGCGCGCATCGCGGGCATCTTTGAAGTGGACGGCATGACGCTTCCTGAAGGCGTGGAGCCGGAAGATGGCGAACTGATCGTCGAACGCGAGATCCTGCCCAACGGGAAGTCGCGCGCTTTCGCGGGCGGACGGCCCGTGACTGCGGCGCTGCTCAAGGAACTGGCACGCAGCCTCGGCGACATCCACGGGCAGCACGATCAGCAGCAACTGTTTTCGCCCGGGGTCCAGCGCGAAATGCTGGATGCCTTCGCGAACGCGGGTGAGCAGTTGGCAACCGTTGGAACAATTTACTCCCGCTGGAGCGCTGCATCCGAAGAACTCGCCGGACTTGATCGCACCGCCCAGGAGAAGCTTCGCCAAGCCGACCTGTGGACCTTCCAGCGCAACGAAATCGAGACCGTAAACCCGCTATCCGGCGAAGACGTGCAGCTTGAGAACGAGCGCCGCGTGCTGCGCAACGTGGTTCGCTTACAGGAAACCGCCGGGGCTGCCTATGCAGCCCTTTATGAGGACCCGGAAAGCGTGACCACGCAGCTGCGCACGGTCGTCAAGCGCCTGGAAGAGCTCGGCCGCATCGACGAAAGCATGCGGGAAGTGATTGTCGCGCTGGAGCCTGCGAGCATTGCCGTGGATGAGGCGGCGCACGCACTCAGTCACTACTTAGGAAAGCTGGAAGCCGATCCGGCGCGCCTGGAAGAGATCGAGACGCGTCTGGCGGCTCTCGAAAAGCTGCGCCGCAAGTATGGCGCGACCTTGGATGAAGTGATCGCTTTCCATGCAGATGTCGCCCAAAACCTCGTTGCCGTCGAAAATTCCGGCGAGCGCCGGACCGCTCTGAGCAAAGAAGTCGCGGCACTGACTGCCGAGTTTGAATCCGCCGCGGGCCGCCTGTCGACCTTGCGGCGGGAAGCCAGTCGCCGGCTAGGGAAGGCTGTCGAAGCCGAGCTTGCTTCGCTCGCCATGGAAAAGACGCGCGTCGAAATTCGCATTTCGCCGGCGGAATGGTCGTCAACGGGAGTGGATGCCGTAGACATTTTGATTTCTCCCAATGTGGGCGAAGAATTGAAGCCACTCGAAAAGATCGCGTCGGGCGGGGAACTGTCGCGTGTCGCGTTAGCTCTGAAGACTTGCATCGCTCCGGCCCGCGCCGAGAAGAATGCGATTCCGCGGACTCTCGTCTTTGATGAAGTGGATGCCGGTGTCGGAGGGAGCGCCGCTGAATCTGTTGGACGCCGTCTAAAGAAGCTCTCGGGCGCGGCGCAGGTGTTATGCGTGACCCACCTCGCGCAAATCGCTGGCTTCGCCGATCATCATTATTATGTGGAGAAGCATGCGGAACGCGGACGCACCATCACTACTATTGAGGAATTGGATGCAAAAGCCCGCACGCGTGAAATTGGCCGCATGCTTTCCGGGGAGCGGGTCACGCCCGAAGCCCTACGCCACGCTGAGCAACTGATCAAGCACGCCGGAAAATAAGATGCTGCGCTCACTCATTGCGGTACTCCTGACACTCACATTGGCGGTTCCCGCCTGGGCCTGGAACTACTCCGGCCACCGGATTGTCGCTGTGATCGCCTACGAACGCCTAACTCACCGAGCTCGCGCACGGGTAGATCTTCTGATCCGCAACCATCCTGATTACAGCGGCATATTCACCCAAGGCGCCCCGAAGGATCCGGCTGCGCGTGCCCGCTACGCTTTCGTCAATGCCGCGCCATGGCCCGATCAAATTATTAGCGACGCGCGCTTTTATGATGATGTGCGAACCCCATTTCTGCCTGGCTTCCCGGATATGATGCGCCACCGCACCTGGCACTATCACGACGTTCCTATTTCAGGCGATGGCACTCCCGTAAGCGAACAACCACCCCCCAATTTGATGACCGAGCTTCCCCGGTTGCTAGCTGAAATCGCAACGGCAACTCCCCAGCAGGCCGCGTATGATCTTCCCTGGATAGAGCACCTGGTCGGCGACATTCATCAGCCTCTCCACGCCACCAGCCGTTACTTGCAGTCGCAGCCGAAGGGCGACGCCGGCGGAAACTTTGTGATTGTCGAGCCCGGCCGCACCCTGCACTCTCTTTGGGACGATGCAGCGGCTCCCCGGGATTTAGGTTATGACGGGATTCTCCGCTACGCTCGTGAAATCGTGACCGAGCACCCGTCCAGTGGCAAGGAATCGCTTGATCCCAACGACTGGTTCAGGGAGAGCTTCGAGCTCGACAAATCAGCGGTATACACTTTCGGGTTGGAGACTGGATCCAAAGAGCACCCACTTTCTCTGCCCGCGAACTACGAAGAAAAAGCGAAGAACGTGGCAGGCCAACGAGTTGCGCTGGCTGGCTACCGACTCGCGGCGGTCTTGAATCGATTGTTTCCGTAAGTGCTCTACTCGAAAGATAGTTGGCTGTCTCCTTACACTACTACAATCCGATT
>CAZDGT010000490.1:0-15871 GCA_964504905.1 uncultured Bordetella sp.
GGCCGGCGCCGATGGGGCGTGCGTATCGCTATCAACGCAGAATGGCGCACATTGTGGTGAAGGTGGGGGACAAAGACTAGATGGGCCAGAAAACACATCCCTACGGGTTCCGGCTGGGCGTCACCAAGACTTGGCGGTCGCGGTGGTTCGCCAAGCAGGATTACGCCAAGCTGCTGCACGAAGATTTGGAGCTGAAGGCGTCCCTGCGTGAACGGCTGAAGGCGGCGGGCGTTAGCTCCATTGAAGTGGACCGTCCGGGCAACAAGTTGCGCATCACCATTTCCACATCGCGCCCCGGCATCATCATCGGACGCAAGGGCGCGGAGATCGAGAAGCTGAAGAGCGATCTGGCCAAGAAAACCGGCCGCGAAATCTTCATCGACATTCTGGAAGTACACAAGCCTGAACTGGATGCGCAACTCGTATCGGAATCGATTGCGCTGCAGCTCGAAAAACGCGTGGCGTTCCGCCGGGCGATGCGCAAGGCTGTGGATTCGGCGCTGCGTTTCGGCTGCAAGGGAATCAAGGTTCGCGTCTCCGGGCGCTTGAACGGCGCCGAGATCGCGCGTACGGAATGGTATTTGCAAGGGCAGCTTCCGCTGCACACGCTGCGTGCGGATATCGACTACGGCTTCACGGAAGCGCACACGACCTACGGCGTGATCGGTATCAAGTGCTGGGTTTACAAAGGCGAAATTCTGCCCGGTGGTCCTCGCAAGGGATTGCGCAATGAACCCGAGCCGCGGCGCGCTCCGCGTCCCGAGCGGCGGGATCGAGATCGTGATCGTGACCGTGACCGTGGACCCCGTCCAGTAGCCGCGGCACCCGAGCATGGAGCCGTGCAAGGCGCACCTGGAGAGCGGACGGCCGCTCCGATTCTACCGCCGATGGCCGCTCCCACGACGCCGAGTTGGAAGCAAGAGTCCAAACCCGAGAACGGCAGGCCTGAAGGCGGAGAGCCTGAAGGAGGCAAAGAGTAAGCCATGTTGATGCCCAAGAAAGTTAAATACCGCAAGCAGCAGCGCGGCAGGATGGCGGGCAAAGCTTGGCGTGGTTCCTCCCTGGCGTTCGGCGACTTCGGCCTGAAGGTGATGGAGTGCGGCTGGATCACCGACCGGCAGATTGAAGCGGCTCGCGTGGCGATGACGCGTTCGATCAAGCGCGGCGGCAAGGTTTGGATTCGATTGTTCCCGGACAAGCCCATCACCAAGAAGCCCGCTGAAACTCGTATGGGTAAAGGAAAAGGCGCGCCGGATCAGTGGGTGGCTGTGGTGCGGCCCGGTAAAATCCTGTTCGAGATGGAAGGCGTGACCAAGGAACTGGCGGCGGCGGCGATGCGGCTGGCGGCAGCCAAGATCGGCTTGCCCACCAAGTTCGTCACGCGGGAATACGCGGAGTAGATTCGATGAAAGAAAACGCTGAAAAAGCACGAGGGCTAGACGCCGCTGAGCTGACAAAGCAATTGCGCGATGCGTCAGAGCAGATGTTCCGTCTGCGCTTCCAGTTGAGCATGGGGCAGGCCGATGGTTTGACCAAATTGCGGAAATTGCGCCGGGAACGCGCGCGTATGCTAACCATCCAGCGCGAGCGGGAACTGGGACAGGCACAAGCTCCGGCAGCCAAGCCGGTGAAGGCCACGAAAGTTGCCGCTAAGGCTCCCGTGAAGAAGGTCGCGGTGAAGAAAGCGGCGGCCCCGAAAGCGGCGGCTAAGAAACCGGCTGCGAAAAAAGTGAGCAAGGGATAGGTGCCTATGGCGGAAACTAAGACAGCCAACAAGAACGAAAAAGTTGGTCACGTAGTCGCGAATAAGATGGCCAAGACCATCGTGGTAGAAGTCACGCGGCGCGTGGCGCATCCGCTCTATAAGCGAATCGTCAGCAAGCGCAGAAAGTTCTACGCACACGATGAAGAGGGCCGGGCCAACGTGGGCGACGTGGTACGCATTATCGAGTGCCGCCCCATGAGCAAGCTGAAGCGCTGGCGCCTAGGCGAAGTGATGCGCAAGGCCGTGCAGGTTACTACCGACTTGAGTTCGATCGGTATCCAACCGGGGCGGGAACAGCGGGCTTCGGTAAAGAAAAAGAAGAAGGGCAAATAGCCAAGTGGCATTTGTGCCAAGTGGACGGTTGAGGAGATAAGTTTATGATCGGGATGCGGACAATTCTCGAGGTGGCCGATAACAGCGGCGCGCGCCGGCTGCAGTGCATCCTGCCGCGCGGCGGCGATCTGGGCCTGCGGGCGGGCCTGGGCGACATTATCACGGCCAGCGTGAAGGAAGCCGCCCCGGATTCGGCGATCAAAAAGGGCAAAGTAGTGCGCTGCGTCGTGGTGAGAATGCGCAAAGAAACCCGGCGCAAGGACGGCACTTATATCCGCTTCGATTCGAATGCCGCGGTGCTGATCAGTGAAATCGGCGAGCCCATCGGCACGCGCGTATTCGGCCCAGTGGCGCGTGAACTGCGCGAAAAAAAGTTTATGAAGATTGTTTCGCTGGCCCCGGAGGTGATTTAGTCCATGGCACGCAGAATTCCTCCGCGGCATCAGAATGAGCCCAAGATCAGGGTCAAAGTAAAGATCAAGAAGGAAGACACGGTTAAGATCATCGCCGGGCGCGATCGCGGCAAGACCGGTCGTGTGTTGCAGGTAGACGCGGTCAAAGGCAAGGTTTTGGTTGAAGGCGTGAGCTTGGTGAAGCGCCACACGCGTCCCAATCCGCAGAAGCAGATCAAGGGCGGCATCGCCGAGCGCGAGAGTCCCATCGCCATCTCGAACGTGATGGTGATGACTGCGGGCGGAGTGGCCACGCGGGTCGGCTTACGAGTAGAAGGCAATCGAACGGTGCGGGTCGCCAAAAAGGGCGGCGAGCTTTTGGATAAGAAGTAAGGATCAAGATATGGCGCGGCTTAAAGAGCTCTACCTAAAAACAGTAGTTCCGGCGCTGACCAAGGAGTTCGATTACAAGAACCCCATGGCGGTGCCGAAGATCGAAAAAATCTCGCTGAATGTCGGCATGGGCGAAGCCACGCAGAACGGCAAGCTGATCGACGGCGCGGTGAACGAACTGACGGCTATCGCCGGGCAAAAGCCGGTGATCACGAAGGCGCGCAAATCCATCGCCGCTTTCAAGCTGCGTGAGAACATGCCCATCGGCTGCGCGGTGACCCTGCGCGGCGATCGCATGTACGAGTTTTTGGACCGGCTGGTGAACGTGGCGCTGCCTCGCGTGCGCGATTTCAGGGGTGTGTCCTCGAAATCCTTCGATGGCCGGGGCAACTACACGCTGGGATTGAAGGACCAGTTGATTTTCCCGGAGATCGACTACAACAAAGTCGAGAAAACCAAGGGAATGAATATTTGCATCACCACCACCGCGAAGACCGATGCGGAGGGGCAGGCGCTGCTGAAGCACATGGGAATGCCCTTCAGCAAGTAAAGGATTTCATGGCGACTACTGCGAAGATTGCACGAGATACAAAACTGGCGATTGCCAAGAAGGCGAAGACGCCAAAGCTGCAATGCCGGCATCGCAACCGTTGTTTGCGCTGCGGACGGCCGCGCGGTTATTTACGCAAATTCAAGCTGTGCCGCATCTGCTTCCGTGCGCTGGCGCTCGCGGGTGAAGTTCCCGGCGTGATCAAGGCCAGTTGGTAGAAGTGACGCAGGAGGACGACAAAGAATGACTACATCCGATCCGATCGCCGACATGCTGACACGCATCCGCAACGCCATGGCCACGCGCCACGCGAAAGTGGACGTGCCGTCATCGAAGCTGAAAACGGACATTGCGAAGATCCTGAAGGACGAAGGCTACATCGCCAACTTTAAGCTGACCGAAGAGGGCAACAAGAAGTCCATCCGTATTTATTTGAAGTACACCCCTGGTAACGTGCCGGTGATCTCGAGGATCGAGCGGGTGTCGCGTCCGGGTTGCCGCGTCTATGTGGGTTCGAAGGAAGTGCCGCGTGTTTTGGGCGGCCTGGGGATTAATATTTTGACCACGCCTCGGGGCGTGATGACCGGGTCGGCGGCGCGCAAGGAAGGCGTCGGCGGCGAAGTTCTGTGTCACGTTTGGTAGGCGGAGAATTTTATGTCTAGAGTTGGAAAAAAACTGATTCCAATGCCGAAGGGCGTGAAAATTACGGCCGGCGATCAGTTAACGGTAGAAGGGCCCAAGGGCAAGCAGACTGTCCCGATCCCGGCAGGCATCACGTTTTCGGAAAAAGACGGTGTTCTCACCGTGGTGCGTGATAGCGAGGACAAGGCCGCGCTTCATGGTTTGACGCGCGCCCTTACCGCCAACGCGATCCAAGGTGTTTCCACCGGATTCACGCGCGAACTGGCCATCTTCGGTATCGGCTACCGCTGCGAAGTGAAGGGCAGAATCGCGACGTTCACACTGGGCTACTCGCATCCCATCGAGTTTTATCTGCCGGACGGAGTCGACTTGAAAGTCGACAAACCGGCTAACAATTTGACTCCGCTGCTGCTAACTGGCACTGACAAGCAAGTGGTCGGACAAGTGGCGGCGAAAATGCGTGCGCTGCGTCCACCAGACCCGTATAAGAACAAGGGAATCCGTTACGTGGGTGAGTTGTTGCGCAAGAAGGTCGGCAAGACCGGCGCGTCGGGAGGCAAGTAATATGGCACGCGACTCCAAAAATGTGATCCGTTTGCGGATTCATACCCGCATTCGCCGCAAGGTGAAGGGCACGCCGGAGCGGCCGCGCCTGGCAGTGTTTCGCAGCGTGAAGCATATTTACGCGCAGGTGATCGACGATACCGCTGGACACACGGTTGCGGCAGCCTCTTCATCGGAAAAGGCGACAGCGATGGGCAAGAGCGGCGGAGGAAATCTCTCCGGTGCGAAGGCCATCGGCAAGCTGGTGGCCGAGCGAGCCAAGGACAAAGGCATCAAGGCCGTGGTGTTCGACCGCGGCGGGTATCATTATCACGGCCGCGTGAAAGCGCTGGCCGAGGCGGCCCGTGAAGCGGGATTGGAGTTTTAACACAGCATGTCGACAACTACAGCCAAGCGGATTGACGCCAATAGCCTGAACCTGAAGGAACAGGTGGTGTCCATCAATCGCGTCACCAAAGTCGTTAAGGGCGGCAAAAATCTGAGCTTCTCGGCATTGGTGGTAGTGGGAGATCCCGGCGCCAAGATCGTGGGCTTCGGAACGGGCAAAGCCAAGGAAGTCCCGGCGGCGATCAAGAAGGGCATTGAGGCGGCCAAAAAGAATTTGCGTAAGATCCATGTGCTGGCGACTACTATTCAGCACCCGGTGCTGGGTCAGTTTGGCAGTGGACGCGTGCTGTTGAAGCCGGCTCCGGCGGGTACTGGCGTGATCGCTGGCGGTCCGGTGCGCGCGGTAATTCAGGCAGTGGGCATTCCGAACGTGCTGACAAAAACGATCGGCTCGCGCAATCCGCATAACGTAGTCAAAGCCACCATCAATGCGCTGGAAGGCCTGCGGGACAAGGGCGAGATCGCGGACATGCGCGGACTGGCATTGGATAAGGTGAGATAGCCATGGCGGGAACGATTAAGATCAAACTGGTGCGCAGCATTATATGCACGCCTGAAAAACATAAAGTGATTGTCAGGGCGCTGGGATTGAAAAAGATGAACCGGACCGTGGAGCGTCCGGACACACCGGCCTTTCGTGGCATGGTGAAGAAGATCCCGCACCTGCTGGAAATTGTGGATTAGAAGAGGCATAGCATGAACCTCAGTCAACTAAGACCGCCCCCCGGGCAAAAACACAAGAAACGGCGTCTCGGACAGGGCATGGGAACCGGCCGCGGAAAGTTTTCCGGCCGCGGCGCGAAGGGCGCCAAGTCGATTTCAGGCTATTCGCGCATGCGCGGATTTGAAGGCGGCCAGATGCCACTGCACCGCCGTTTGCCGAAGCGCGGATTCACTAATATCTTCAAAAAAGAGTACGCCATCGTGAACGTAAGTTCGCTTGAGAAACTGGAGGGCGATAGCTTCGATGCCGAGAGCTTGCTGAAGCTGGGTGTGATCCGCAAGCTGAAGCAGAACGGGCTCAAGGTTCTCGGCTCGGGCGAGCTGAAGCGCAAAATTACCGTGAAGGCGGATATTTTCTCCAAGTCGGCGCTGGAAAAGATTCAGGCGGCCGGCGGCACCGCTGAAGTGATCGGGAGTTAGACTTACTCAGGGTCAAGACCAGGAGTTAACAGGCCATGAAGTTCCTTGAAGCCGTAGCCAATGTTTTTCGCGTCCCGGATCTGCGCAAGCGGGTCCTTTTCGCGCTGGCTTTGCTGGCGGTGTATCGCCTGGGCGGGCACATTCCCACTCCCGGCATCGACACCAACAAGCTGGAAGAATTCTTCCGGCAGAACCAAGGCACACTCTTCGGCTACCTGGATGTGTTCAGCGGCGGAAGCTTTCGCCGGCTGACTATTTTCGCGCTGGGCATCATGCCCTACATCACGTCATCGATTATCTTGCAACTGTTGACGGTAGTGGTGCCGACGCTTGAGAAATTGCAGAAGGAAGGCGAACTGGGGCGGCGCAAGATCACTCAGTGGACGCGCTACTTAACCGTCATCCTGGCGCTGATCCAATCCTTCGGTATTGCGGTGGCGCTGCAAGGAGCGCAGCAGGGTTTCGTTACCAATCCTGGGCCCGGCTTCATCATGTTGACCATGCTCAGCTTAACCACAGGTACGGCTTTTATCATGTGGCTGGGTGAGCAGATCACCGAGCGCGGCATTGGCAACGGGATGTCGCTGATCATCTTCACGGGCATTGTTGTTGGGCTGCCGGCCGCCATCATTGAGATGTGGACCAAGGTAAGCACCGGCGATTGGAACGCGCTGCAGGTAATCATCATTCTGATCATGATGATCGGCGTGGTTGGTTTCATCGTGCTGGTGGAACGCGGCGAGCGCCGGATTCCGGTGCAGTATGCCAAGCGTGTCATCGGACGGCGCATGATGGGTGGGCAGTCGACGCACTTGCCGCTGAAGGTAAACGCGGGCGGAGTGATCCCAGTGATTTTCGCTAGTTCGCTGCTGGCGTTCCCGCAAACGCTGGCCACGGCGCAGTTCGTAAAGGATTCACCGGCGCTGAGCGGTATGTTGGGCGCGATGGCTGGCTCGACGCCGCTCTACTATCTGCTCTATACGGCGCTGATTATTTTCTTCTGCTTCTTCTACGTGTCGATTATTTTCAATCCCAATGAAGCGGCGGATAACATGCGTAAGTACGGTGGTTTCATCCCGGGAATCCGGCCGGGGAAGAACACTGCCGACTACATGAACAACATTTTGACCAAGATAACGGTGGTGGGCGGGTTGTATCTTTCTATCCTGTCACTGCTTCCGCAGATCATGATCTCCGGGATCAAGCTGCAGCGGCTGCCTGGAATCGGGAATTGGATTGACGCGACTTTCCCGCGCTGGCTGCTGGATGGTCTGGGCGTGAATTTTTACTTTGGCGGTACCAGTTTGCTGATCGTGGTGGGTGTCGCAATGGATACCGTGAATCAGATTGAAGCGCAGTTGATTATGCGCCACTATGAGGGCTTTACTCCGCGGGCTGGACGAATCCGCGGCAGGCGGAGCGGAATTTAAGCACCCGCCGGGACTCCCCGTTGATGAACCGGCTGTGCCTGATCCTATTTGGTGCCCCGGGCTCTGGCAAGGGGACGCAAGCGAAGCTGTTGAAACACACGCTTGGGCTGCCGCATATCTCAACCGGCGATATGCTGCGGGAGAGAGTGGCGCGCCGGGATGAGTTGGGGCTGCAGGTGGAGAAGATTCTCCAGGTGGGCGGGCTGGTGCCGGACGAGACGGTGAATGCCCTGGTGGCCGACAGAATTGAACAGCCGGATTGCAAGCCGGGATTTATCCTGGACGGGTATCCGAGGACGGTAAGCCAGGCCGAGATCCTGGCCGGGATGCTGCGGTCGCGCGAAATCGCGACCGTCGTAGTGCATCTGAAGGTCGACTATAATGTTATTGTGGCAAGACTTGCCGGACGGCGGCTGTGTCCGGTATGTGGCGCCTTGTATAGTTTGTCTCCGAACGCTCCCACGGTTTCGGAGGTTTGCGATTACGACGGCTCCACGCTGGTGGTTCGCGACGACGATCGGGAAGAAGTAGTCACCGAGCGAATGAAAGCGTATGACCGCCAGACTTCGCCGGTTCTGGAGTATTTCCGGACCGCGGGTTTTGATTGTTGGGAGCTGGATGGGGCGGGAGCGGGCGGTCCGCAGGCGATTGCCAAGCTGATTCAAAGTATGTTGCAGGAAAAGGGATATCGAAACTGAAGTTGGCCGCGCAGAAAATCGGAAATGATCGTTCGCAAGAATCAGCCTGAACTCGAAAAGATGCGCGCCGCCGGATTACTGGTGTACAAGGTTCTGAGCACGTTGAAAAGCATGGTGGCGGAAGGCGTTTCCACCTACGACCTGGAAGTAGCGGCTGAGAAGATGATCACCGAGGGGGGAGCGCGGCCGGCCTTTAAAGGCTACCCGAACCCGACGGCGGGAACCAAGTTTCCTTTTGTGTTGTGTGTATCGGTGAATGATGAGATTGTGCACGGCATGCCGTCGCAGAAGAAGATTTTGAAGAACGGCGATATCGTTTCGATCGATACCGGGGTGCAGTTGAACGGATATTACGGAGATTCGGCGATCACGGTGCCCGTGGGCGAGATTTCGGAAGAAGCTAAGCGGTTGATCGAAGTGACACGCGAATCGCTGGAATTGGCCATCGACAAAATGCGGCCGGGTAACCGGCTGTTCGATGTTTGCGGGACAGTGGAGCGGCATGTGACCGCCAATGGGTTTTCGGTTGTGCGGGAATTTGTGGGCCACGGCATCGGTACGCAGATGCACGAAGAGCCGCAGGTTCCGAACTATGTCGACCGGCGGAATGAGAATCCGCGCTTGAAAGAGGGAATGGTTTTAGCCATCGAGCCGATGGTGAACGCTGGAGCGCCAGGGAGCCGCGTGCGTGCCGACAAATGGACGGCGGTGACCGAGGACGGCAAGTATTCCGCGCACTTCGAGCATACGGTGGCGGTGACGGCCGACGGGCCGTGGGTTTTGACCAGACCGTGAAAGCGGGAGCCAGCGAAGAGGCTACGGTAGTTGAGCTTCTGCCCAGTGCGGCGTACCGGTTGAAGCTAGCGAACGAAGATGTAGTGGTGGCGCATGCGGCAGGTGCGGCCACGGTGAATTTTGTGAGGGTGCGTCCCGGAGATCGAGTGCGAGTGGAGCTTTCGCCGCATGACCGGACGCGCGGCAGGATCGTTGAGTTGTTGACGAAAGGTTGACTATGAAGGTTAGAGCTTCAGTAAAAGTGATGTGCGACAAGTGCAAGATCGTCCACCGCGAGGGTGTGGTGCGCGTGATCTGCACGAACCCGAAACACAAACAGAGGCAGGGCTAAAACATGGCGCGTTTAGCGGGCGTTGATCTACCGGCAAAGAAGCGGACCGAGATCGGTCTCACCTACATCTATGGCATCGGGCGTACGCGCAGCAAGTCGCTGTGCCACCGGGCTGGCGTGGATCCCAACAAAAAGGTCTCGGAGCTGACTGAAGACGAAATCAATCACATCCGCCAGATTCTCGAAGCAGAGGGAGCCGTCGAAGGCGATCTGCGCAAGGAAATCTCGATGAACATCAAGCGCTTGATCGAGATGGGGGCGTATCGCGGCATGCGGCACCGCCGTGGCCTGCCAGTGCGCGGGCAACGCACGCACACCAATGCGCGCACCCGTAAGGGTCCGCGGCGCGGCACCGTGGCGAATAAGAAGAAAGCCAGCGCGAAAACGTAATAGTGCAGATCAGAGAGAGCTGAAATAACACAATGGCGACCAAAGCATCAGCGAAGACAGCGGCCAAAGGCGGCAAAAAGAAGACCTTCAAGAAGAAGGAAAAGAAGATGGTGCCTGTGGGCGTGGTCCACGTGCAGGCGTCTTTCAACAACACCATCATTACGATCACGGATCCTATTGGGAACGTGCTGTCGTGGTCGAGTTCGGGTTCGCTGGGATTTCGGGGATCGCGCAAGGGGACACCATTCGCAGCGCAGCAGGCTTCTCTGACGGCGGCTAACAAGGCCAAGGAATCGGGTCTGCGAACGGTGAACGTGGAAGTGAGCGGTCCGGGAGCGGGCCGGGAGTCGGCGGTACGCGCACTATCGACGGCGGGGTTGGAAGTGAGAGTCATCAAGGATCTCACGCCGATACCGCACAACGGGTGCCGTCCTCCCAAGAAGCGCAGAGTTTAAAGCAGGGGCCAGCGGCCAGAGGCCGGGGGCCAGTAAGAAGTAAAAGAAGTAAAGCAGGAAGAAGGCCCAGCGGGTCGTAAACTGCACCTTGACCGAAGTTTTAGGGAGGTTCGATTTGGCACGATATATTGGTCCCGTGTGCCGGCAGTGCCGGCGCGAAGGGATGAAGCTGTTCCTCAAAGGCGAGCGCTGCCACACCGAGAAGTGCGCTATCGAAAAGCGAAACTTTATTCCGGGCCAGCATGGTAAGGACCGCAAGGCGAAAATTGTTGGTTATGGCCTGCAGCTTCGCGAAAAGCAGAAGGCGCGCCGCTATTATCAGCTGCTCGAAGGCCAGTTCCGCAATTTGTTTGAGAAGGCTAGCGCCATGAAGGGCATTACCGGCGACAACATGCTCAATATGCTGGAACGCCGGCTCGACAACGTGATCTATCGCATGGGCTTCGGGACGTCGCGCGCTCAGAGCCGCCAACTGGTGCGCCACGGCCATGTCCAGGTGAATGGCCACCGGGTGGATATCCCGTCGTTCCAGGTGAAGCCAAACGACGTGATTGAGATCCAGGAAGCCAGTAAGAAGAACCCGACGTTATTGCACGCCACTGAAGCTACGGCCCACTCGCCCAGCCCCAACTGGCTGGAAGTGGATCGCGAGAATCTGCGGGCCCGCGTGCTGGGGCAGCCCAAGCGCGAAGACCTGGTGCAGATCCAGTTGAACGAACAACTCATCGTTGAATTGTATTCGAAGTAGGCGTTCGGAAAACAGAGGAGCCACAGAATGTTCAAAGGATTTCAGAAACCCAAGCGGTTAGTCGCGAATACGGAAACGCTTACCGAGCGTTACGGTATGTTCATCGCCCAGCCGTTCGAGCGTGGATTCGGTTCAACCATCGGCACAGGCCTCCGCCGCGTGCTGCTGAGCTCAATTGAAGGCGCGGCCATCACCGCAGTGCGCATCGATGGCGTGGCCCACGAGTTCAGCCCTATCCCGAGCGTGGTGGAAGACGCCACGGACATCATCCTGAACCTGAAGCAGGTGCCGTTCAAGATGATGGGCGAGGGTACCCGAACGGTGCGGCTGAAGGCCAGCACGCCGGGGCCCGTGCTCAGCGGCCAGATTGAAACCGATCAGGATATCGAAGTACTGGACCGCAACATGCACGTCGCCACCATCGGGCCGGGCGGCAAACTCAACATTGAAATGCGTTTAAAGTCCGGGCGTGGTTATGTAGCAGCGGACCGCAACAACGACGAAGACCTGGCCGTGGGCTATATTCCCATCGACTCAGTTCATTCGCCCGTGCGCAAAGTGAATTTCGCGGTGGAAGCGGCGCGTTTGGGCCAGACCACCGACTACGACAAACTCACTATTGAAGTGTGGACCAACGGCGCCATCTCGCCGGCCGACGCCATCGGTCAGGCAGCCAAGCTGTTGAAAGACCACATGGCCATCTTCATCAACTTCGAGGAAGTGGCAGACGCCGCCGAAGAGCCGGCCGAACGCGCCTTGAGCCAGATGAACGAAGTGCTGAATCGTTCGGTGGAAGAGCTCGAATTGAGCGTCCGTTCCTACAACTGCCTGAAGAACGCCAACATTCAGACCATTGGCGATTTGGTGCAGAAGTCCGAAGCCGAGATGCTCCGCACCAAGAACTTCGGCCGCAAGTCGCTAAACGAAATCAAAGAGATTCTCTCGGGTTTGGGCCTGACCTTCGGAATGAAGTTCGACGCCCAGGGCCGCCTGATTTCTCCCAGCGGCACGCCGGCCATGATCGGCACTCCGCTGCCGGCCAGCGAATATAGCATCGACAGCGACGTCGAAGACGATGAAGAGGAAGAAGAAGAGGCCAGCCCCGCGGTTGAATAAACCGGACTACAGGGTGGAAACCATATGAAACACGGAGTATCCGGTTATAAACTCAAGCGTGACGCGGGTTCGCGCAAGGCATTGCTGAAGGGCCTGGTGACCAGCGTCATCGAGCACGAGCGCGTCATCACGACTATTCCCAAAGCTAAGGCCGTGCAGCCGCTGGTCGACAAAATGATTACGCTGGCTAAGCGCGATACGCTGCATACCCGGCGGCAGGCGGCGTCGTTTCTTGAAACTCCGGCGGCCGTTCAGAAGTTGTTCGACAAGCTGGGGACCCGCTTCGGGCAGCGCAGCGGAGGTTATACCCGCGTGGTGCGCCTGGGATTCCGCAAGGGCGACGGCGCGGAGCAGGCTATGCTCGAACTCGTGGGTTCGGAACTGGTCAAGCGCGCGACGGAACGGGCCAAGCGGCGCGAGGAACGGATGAACGCGCTTCGCCAAGGCAAAGACGAGGGCGAAGGTCCCGCCGAGTAACACTCTGGATTTATGAAAGCCCGGTTCGCAGACCGTCAGCGAGCCGGGCTTTTTCTATTTCTAGCGGCCTATACGTGCGTGCTTGCCGGATTGCTACCCGTACTTTCTCTATGGCTCGATGAGATTTATGATCTGATCGTGGCGCGCATGGACAGCTTGTCGGAATTGCTGGCTTACGTTCCTCACGTGTCCGGCCAGGCGCCGCTTCACTACATGATGCAGTTTTGGAGCGTCCATTTACTGGGCGCGCCGGCGGTCTCGGGGCGTCTGCCGTCGGTGATCTCCAGCTTGGCGGCGTGCGTCGGGATATTCTTCTTGGCGAGAAAACTGGGTCTGCGCTGGCCTTTGCTGGCAGTGGGAATTTTCGCATTGTTCCCGCTGCAGCTCCGTTACGCACTCGAAGCGCGGCCTTACGAATTGGCGCTGTGCCTCAGCATCTGGGCGACGGTTGCCTTTCTGCGAGTGATAGAGCGGCCGGAATCGGTCCTTAGAGCGGCGTTGTATAGTCTGTGCGTGACCGCTGGGTTGTACACATTCCCTTACACGCTGTTTGTGCCTCTGGCACACCTTGCATGGGTCAGCCTGGAATTGTTGCAGGGAAAGCAGGGATGGCGCCCATTGTTCACGGCCGGGCTCGCGGTCGGAATTGCGGGCCTGCTGTTCGCTCCCTGGTATCTGCATTCCGCGGCACTCTGGCATGAGGCGGTTGTGGCAGGGCACCTCAGAGGCACCATTGGTTTGCGCGCCATTCCCATGATCCTCCGCGAACTGCTAGCAGCCGGCTACATTGGTTCGCTGCTGGTGCTAGGCGGCTTTGTATACGGTTTAGTAAGAAGGCGCGACCGGCTGCTGTGGTTGCTGTATGCAATAGTGCCGATCGTTTGTGCCGTGGCGGCAGACGCATGGTTCGGTTACTTTCTGGCGATCCGGCAGATGATCTTTGTGCTGGCGCCGCTGGCTGTGATGTTTACGGCGGGCGTGGGAGAGCTGTTTGCCAGCAGGCCGAAGGCGGCGCAGGCCCTGGCTGGCGCGCTTCTCATTGCCTGCTTGGCCGGCAATGTCAGCTTCTTCCGCCGTCCCAGAGAAAACTGGAGGGCCGCCGCTTCTATCCTGATCACGGAACCGTGTGTGGTCTATTCGCCGCCTACGTCGCGCGAGCTTTACACGTTTTTTATTCCCGCTTTGGCCGCGCGCGAATGCTCCCCCGGAACGGTGCCACGGGTGGCGCTGGCAGTCAGTCCGTATCCGGTTAACAATCCCCTCGCGCAACAGCGACGCCAACTGCAGGAATTCGGTTATGTGCAGCGCGGCGAATTAAATCCCGCCACCCCATTGATCGAAATCTACGTTCGTCCTTAACGCGCGGCTGCGTGGGCGGCCTTGTAATGAGCGGCCAGCAGATCCTCGCCCCAGTCATTCTTGAAATCGCGCCAGACGCTGTGGATGTGGTTCCCATCGTCCTGCGTATCGTCGAATTCGATCAGGAACTCAGGCGTCTGCACACGGTAGTAGTGCTTCTGGCCGGGCGCCGTGCCTCCTGCCCAGGCGAAGAACGTATCGTTCTGTAACCGCCGGAACTGCTCGACCCGTTGCCCCGCGATCTCTGGCGGAAAATCGTTGGCGTACTCGGCAATCAGCGCCTCCATCGCTTCTTTCTGCGGCGCTGACATCTTCGAAAACGCCAAACCATTGGGCTGGCCGCTTAGGGCGGCTTTCCGCGTATTGGTGGTGAGGATGTCGCCCGGGGCTTCCTTATTGACTACCGCGACCGCGCGCTGCTCGTCCGTCAATGACAGGACCACTTTGCGCCCCAGATCTTCCTCACGGGCCAGTGCTCGCAATCCCTTGCGGCGGCCCTCTTTGATCTGCGCTGGATTCGAACCGAAAAAGCTTGGTGTAGAGGCGATTTTGCCGTCGACGATTGTGTAGTTGACACTCACATGATGACCTTCAAAGCGGTATCCCCAAACACCGCGTTCGGAAGGCTCACCAAAAATAGAGACGAAATATTTGCCGGGATCGCGCTCCATATCGCCGTCGCGTTCTAGAATGAAGAGAATCTCTTCCAGGCTCATGATAGTTTGCGCCTTGACCAGCCCTTGAGAAGAAAGCCCCGCGGAAAGCAATGCCCCGGCCAGATTCCGTTGCGTCGGAGTCATCTCGCGAAGAGTGAGCCCGTGGCGCAGGAACGGAGTGTACAGCCAGTGCGTGCGCTCGTCCATATTGTCGAGAGCGAATGACGTTAGCTTGCGCTGATCCGCGTTAAGCGACGCCAAATAGGCCTTGGCGGCGTCGACCATCAACTGATCGGTGTGCGTGCGCTCATAGGCCGCAGTCAACAAGCCAACAGCGAGGGGGACCAAAAGGGCGTATTTCCAAGCGCGCATAAGAGCCTCCTACAAGGAAATCACGGGACCCCACAATTATATATCGCGCAGCCGGTCTTTGCGCCGTGACTCGTACGCCTTGAGATGCGTGTAGACAATTCGAAGCACGGAACAGCCGCTCTTTACCAAACCGTGCCGGTCCCCACGTTCCAGCAGGTCTCCGATAACGTGGTCAGCCTCGACCGGCGCATGATTTTCGATATCCCGAAACATGGAAGCGGTAAGCGGCGAGCTTGTATCGGTTAGCCTGCCGCGGGTACGGTCGAGGAACTCTTCGCTTGGCGGGTAGCCCTCCGCCGTAGCGATCGAACGGCACTCCTCAAGAAGGCGGAGCATAAAATCGATGCCTTCGGGGGACCTGGCAATATCGCCGAGGGAAGCGCGCATCAGGCAGGTGCCGCCAGCCAGAGTTGCCAGGATCACCCACTTCTCCCACATCACTTGAAGGATTTCCGGGCTGGCGTGTACGTCGAATTTCGCTCCATTGAGGGCAAGTTCTATCGCCTTCACGCGCTTGGACGTCGTGCCATCCAGTTCTCCAAACGAGATGGAGTGCGCGTCATTCAGATGGATGATTTCACGCTTCTCATTGAGCGTCGCGGCGATAATGCATTGGCCGCCCAGAATTCGTTCCGGCTCGAACCGCGCACCTAGAATTTGCAGATGCTGCATTCCATTCAGGAGGGGAAGGATAGCAGTTTCCGGTCCCAGGGCCGGCGCGAACGACTCCATCGCGCTATCAAGGTCGTAGGCCTTACAGCTCAGCAAGATGAGATCGAAATATTCGGCGAGGTTTTCAGGGCCGATGGCTGGCGGCGCTAAAACAGTCAGGTCTCCATATGGACTCCTGACTCGCAGGCCGACCTCAGCCAACT
>CAZDGT010000491.1:0-2206 GCA_964504905.1 uncultured Bordetella sp.
GATTCGCCCTCTATTTCTATAATTTCTCGACGTTTTTGGGGAAGCGCGGCATTTATTTGGAAGACATTTATGTCGAGCCCGCATACCGCGGCCAGGGAATCGGGAGCGCTCTGCTTAAGCGCCTTGCAAAAATTGCTCGAGAAGAAGACTGCGGTCGCGTTGAGTGGTCCGTGTTGACATGGAACCAGCCTTCGATTGATTTCTATCATCGTCTGGGCGCCGTGACCCTCGAAGATTGGCGGACCTTCCGCTTGGCGGGAGACGCGCTGGAGAGGCTTGCGGACCGTGGCTGATTTCATCGCGCTTCTGCGTGCGGATCTTGCGCGAGCCGCAGACCCGAAGAAAGCCCCCGCGATGCAGGCCTATATGAAATCCGCAATGCCCTACCGCGGCGTTCAGGCGGCGGAGATGCGGGCCATCTGCCGCCGCGTGTTTGCGGGGCATCCTATAGAAACCCCCGCGGCGTGGCGCGAAAGCTGTCTGCGAATTTGGCGCGAGGCAGAATATCGCGAGGAACGATACGGCGCAATTGAGCTCACGGGGTTCCGCTACTACCGCGCTTGGCAGACTCTGGACACACTACCGATGTACGAAGAAATGATTGTCACTGGAGCCTGGTGGGATTATGTGGATCAGATTGCGTCCGGCCGGTTAGGACCGCTCCTGCGCCTGTATCCCGGACGGATGCGCCGCAAGATGCTCCAGTGGAGCCGCGGCCGGAATCTCTGGAAACGGCGCAGCGCTATCTTGTGCCAGCTCTCGTTCAAGCGCGAAACGGATTTGGAATTGTTGTACACCGCCATCGAACCGTCACTCGGCTCCAAAGAGTTCTTCCTGCAAAAAGCCATCGGCTGGGCGCTGCGCCAGTATGCGTGGACCGATCAGCGCGAAGTTCGCCGCTACGTGCGCGCAAACCACGATCGCTTGAGCGCTCTTAGCCGGCGCGAAGCGCTCAAGAACATGCCGCCCACTCGGCGGAACAAATCAATATAATTGCTGTGTGAGCAAAACGGCAAAGAGCCTGCTGGCCGCCGGTATCGCATTTCTGACGTTGGGTAGCGCCGTGGCCTGGCAGAGACCGTGGCGCGAATATCCCGGGCAAGATAATATCGAAATTCCTCCCGATTTCAGGGTGCAGGCAGAATGGGTGTTCGCACGCCTGATGTACCCGCCCTATGGCGGCGCCGGTGGTGGCTACCGCAGATATGGTGGCAATTGGAAGTTGGGCCGGTCCAGTTGGACCACGGATTACAACGCCGCCGATCGCCACGTTGCCTCCGCACTCCGCCGTCTGACGCGGGTTAGTGTCCGTTCGGTGGAACAGCCGGTGGACCTCGACGATGACGACGACGTGTTCAACTATCCGTGGCTATATGCGGTGGAGGTTGGCCACTGGCAGTTGACCGATAGTCAGGTAAGAAAAATGCGCGACTTCCTCGATCGCGGCGGGTTCTTCATGTGCGACGATTTTCACGGCAGTCAGGAATGGGAAGTATTCCTGGCGACCATGCAACGGGTTTTCCCCGACCGGCCCATCGTCGACATTCCCGACAGCGATTCCCTATTCCACTCGATCTACGATCTGGAGGGTCGCTACCAGGTGCCGGGAGCACAGTACCTATATACCGGCCGCACCTACGAGCGAGACGGTTACGATGCGCACTGGCGTGGCATTTACGACGATAAGGGCCGCTTGATGGTCGCGATCTGCCATGACATGGACCTCGGCGACGCCTGGGAGTACGCGGACGAACCGCGGTATGACGAGAAGTTCTCCGCCCTGGCCTTCCGGATCGTCTCGAACTACGTCGTTTACTCGATGTCGCACTGACGGCCGCGTGCGTCCTACTCTTCTTCCTCCTCTTCTCCGGTCTTAGCGGCCTTCGCGGCGGCGACGATCTTCTCGGCTTGCGGGCCGGGGACGAAATCGTAGTGATCGAATTCCATGTGGAAAGTGGCTCGACCTTGCGTCATGGAAATCAGGTCGTTTTGATAGTTGAGCATTTCCGACATCGGGACGTGCGCTTTAATAATTTGCGTGCCGCCCTTGGTATCCATACCTGAAATGCGTCCGCGGCGTCCATTCATGTCGCCCATCAAATCTCCGGCGAATTCCACGGGCGCCTGCACTTCTACATTCATCACGGGTTCCAGCAGCGCCGGCTTGGCCTGCTCCATCGCCGCTTTGAAAGCTTTCCGGGCAGCG
>CAZDGT010000492.1:0-2653 GCA_964504905.1 uncultured Bordetella sp.
CTACACCAGCGGCAAACGCGGTCCGCGCGGTGACATACGGGCCGCATCGTGGTCACCCGACGGCAAGCGCGTGGTCTTTCACAAGCGGCTTACCGTACCATTTCCGGCGCTCCAGAAAACGTTTAGCCACAATCCGAATTATGACTTGAGCCTCACCGGTACGTACCTGCCGGCCTTCAGTCCGTCGGGCGACCGGTTCGTCACGAACAGCCGCCCCTCACCGAATCCATTCGGAGCGAGCCTCTTTGTGACGGCAACCGCGACCGGAAGAGCGGACGTGGTTTACCAGGACCAGAACCGGAATGTGCTGGCGGCGGAATGGTCGCCACGAGGCGACAAGATCATCTTCAGTATTGGCGCGTTTGGCGCATTTTTTAACGGCTTCCACGAGATTTTTCTGAAGCCTGCGGACCGCGTGGAGGGCGGAGCGCAGATCGCCATCGTCAATCCGGACGGGACCGGCTTTCAGGAACTGACCAGCGGACGCGGCAACAATGCGTTTCCGTCGTTCGGCCCCGACGGCAAGAGTTTTGCCTTCCGGGCCTTCGAAGCGGATAGCTACGGTTTGCGCATCATGAACCTGGAGACGAAAGCGGTGACGGTCCTGACTACCGAGTACGACAATTTCCCGCTGTGGTCACCGCGCGGCGATCTGATTATGTTCTCGCGCCTGATCGAGGGCGCCTATGAGATCTATACAATCAAGCCGGACGGTAGCTCGCTCAAGCGCCTGACATTCACTCATGGCAATGACGCGCACATGGCGTGGTCGCCGGACGGGGAATACATCGCGTTCGCCAGCTCGAGAATGGGATTTAAGGATGAGGTCCTTTACACGGATGCGCCGCAGCCTTACGGGGAGCTGTTCGTCATGCGCTACGACGGCACGCACATCGAGCAGGTCACCGATAACCAATGGGAAGACGGCACGCCAGCGTGGGAACCAATGGTGGCCAGGAAGGGCAGTAGACGTTAGTGTGAGCAGGCGGTTCTGTTATACTCAAAGTTCTCCATGGCAAAAGAAACTGCAGTAAAAGAAAACCTGTATCAAGCCGTGTACCAGGGTAGCGGCACCTTCCTCATCACCAAGCCAAAGCGCAAAGCAGCCAAGCGACGCCAGTCGAAGCTTAAGGGCACCGTCCGCGGCGCGCGCAAGTAGCGTCCAGCTTCAAATTATTGAAACTAAGCTACTAGCAATTTTTCGTTGACAGGCAATTAAAACCATCGTATGTTTCAAACATACGTATGAGTTCAGTGCAGCCTATGATCGCGGTCGATACGAAGACGCGAATCCTCGATGCCGCTGAGAGGCTTTTTGGCGAGGGAGGGTTCGACGCGACGTCCTTGCGCGACATTACCGCGGCAGCCCAGGTCAATCTCGCAGCGGTCAACTATCACTTCCAATCCAAAGACAGTTTGATCGATGCGTTGATCGAGCGGCGCATTCAGCCCATCAATCGCCGCCGTTTGGAAATGCTGGAGGCAGCGGGGCGTTCGCCGAGCGTGGAACAGATCGTCGAAGCTTTCCTCTCGCCCGTTCTGATGCAGGATGTCTCCGCGGCAGTGCCTTTGGTTGGCCGCGTGCTCTCAAATCCAAATCTGTTCATGGAACGGGTCTACAAAAAACATCTGGTGCGGGTGGTGGAGCGCTTCTCCGCCGCGATCGGCAAGGCGCTCCCGAAACTGCCTCCAGAGGAGCGCTTCTGGCGCCTGCATTTTATGGCGGGTTCTATGTCGCATGTACTGGCGCTCTCCAGTGTCTTGCCGCTGATGAGCGGCCAACCATTGGATCGTGCGGCCCTGATGAGCCGCCTGGTGAGTTTTATTGCGGCGGGGCTACGGGCTCCGGCCGCCGCAGTATCCACAACTCGCGAGGAAGAATAATGCGCCCACTGTTGATACTCTTGCTAGCGACTTCTTTCGGAATGGCGCAAGGTACGTTGCCGCTCAGCATGAAGCGCGCCGTCGAAATTGCGCTGGCTCCGGATGGCTCCACGCGCGCGGCGCTCGCGCAGGAATCGATTCAGCAGGCGCAGGATCGCGTGGCACAAGCCAAGGCCGCGTTTCTGCCTAACCTGGATGCGGCGATCCAATACCGACGCCAGACCACCAATTTGGCGGCTTATGGCTTCCGCTTCGACATTCCGATCCCGGGGTTCTCGATCCCCTCGATTGTGGGTCCGTTCAGCGTGCTGGATACTCGCGCGACGGCCCAGCAGTCGGTGCTGAACATAAGCGACGTGCGAAAGTATCGGGCATCCAAGGCATCGCTCGCCGCGGTGAGGTTCGATAACGATGCCACTCGCAGCCAGGTGAGCGCCGAAGTGGCGCGCGGCTACCTGGCGTGTCTTCGCGCCGACGCCGCGCGTGATACCGCCCGCGCCAACGTGGAGTTGTCCGAGGCGCTGTTGGCGCTTGCGCGTCGTGCGGTGACCGCTGGGACCGGCACCGGTATTGAAGTCACTCGCGCCGATGTTCAGCTTGCCAACGACCGCCAGCGATTGATCCGAGCGGATTTTGACCGAAGCCGCGCCGTGTTGCAACTTCTCAAATCCATGGGGCTGCGCATGGACACATCTATTGAATTTACCGATAAGCTGGCGTACAAGCCCGTGGACCCGGCGTCATCGGGGACGCTGCTGGAGCAAGCCCG
>CAZDGT010000493.1:0-3270 GCA_964504905.1 uncultured Bordetella sp.
GGTGTGGACGTTTGTGGTTCCTAATCCGCGGAGTTGAACGTTTGCCTTCGTTCAATCGGCGGGTTGGGCGTTTGAACTAAGCCGCTGACGCGGCGGACGCAGCCGCGTGCGTGTGCGGAGGCATACGCAGCGGTAGTTTCGGTCACAGGAAGGAGATTTTCTGTGACCTCACTTCGTCAACGGGTGCTGAATGAGCTTCAGCGCCGCAACTACTCGGCTGAAACAACCCGCGGCTACATCCACGCCATCAAGCAGTTCGCGGATTTCTTCGGCAAATCGCCGGAAACGTTAGGGGCGGAGGAGATCCGGCAGTTTCAGCTACACCTGCTCAAGGAGAAGAAACTCGCGCCGGGCACCGTTGAGGGCCGCATGTCGGCGCTGCGTTTCCTCTTCAAGAAGACGCTGAAGCGCCGGGACATCGCATACGACGACCTGGTCTTTCCGAAGGTTCCTCGTAAGCTGCCGGTTGTGCTGAGCCCGGATGAAATCACCAGCATGATCGAGGCCGCTCCGAACCTTATGCATCGCACCATTCTGATGCTGCTCTATGCTACCGGCATCCGACGCGCCGAGGCAGCGTTGCTCAAAGTGAGCGACATCGACAGCGAACGCATGGTGATCCATATCCAACTGGGGAAGGGTTCCAGGGATCGTGACGTGCCGATGACGCCGAAACTGTTGGAAGCTTTGCGCCAGTACTGGCGATGGAAACACCCGAAGGTCTATCTGTTCCCCAGCACGGAAGGACATCGGGGGCAGGAGCGGCCCATCTCGGACAAGACCGTTTGGTACGCGTGCAAGGAAGCCGCTGCACGGGCGGGAATCAAGAAGCGCATCGGACCGCATACGCTCCGCCATAGCTTCGCCACCCATCTAATGGAGGCTGGAACCGATTTGCGGACCATCCAGCTTCTGATGGGTCATGCGCACCTGGAACATACCACGGTGTATCTTCACCTCTCGCAACGCCACCTACATGCTGCGCCGAATCCGCTCGATCAGATCACGATTGGTGATCAGAGCTTCTCACGAAAGCGACCGGACACCTGAACTATGCACGGAGCGAGGGCGACGCGCGGGCTGAGTGTGCCAACGCGGCTGTCGTCGAATTGCTGACGGATCTGGTGATCTGAGGCTGGGATTTCTCCTTCTTTGTAAGTGTCTGGGTTATTTGGGCAATTGGTGCATAGAATTCTATGCGCGGCGATTCAGGACCGTAGCGCGGTGGCGATCACCGGCGTGTAGCCGCCGCTGGCCGAGGCCAGCGAGCGCAGGCGTTGCATCAGGCGGTCGAGGATGCCGCGCTCCTGATAATGGTCGCTGTAGCTGACCCCCACGCGCCCGGCGTGCCGCCAGATCTTCGCCGCCACGAACAGAAACCGCAGCCGCGCCGTGGCCAGGGTGGTGTGCGGCATGTCGGCCAATTGCGCGTCCTCCTCACGCTGGAATAGCAGCAGCCAGCAGTTCAAGTTGTAGGCCAGCATCACGATCTGAAACCAGTTCGCGTTCATCATCCAGCGCTTCGACGGATGCGCCGACAGCCCGGCATCGTTATTGGCCTCTTTGATCAGATTCTCGGCCGAGCCACGGCCACGGTAGAACCCCACCAGCGCGTCCAGGGGCGCGTCCATGTTGGTGACGAAGACCCGGTAGGTATACTCGGGCGTATCGAACAACTGGTACTGTTCGGGTTCCTGGGCCGCGCTGTTTTCCGACTGCTTCTCGTACCGCACAGCCAGGAACCGGTAGGCTGCACCCCAGCCTTCCGGCTGATAGAAGAACTCGCATTGCCCGTCGGCATCGGTCCGCGGCGACCGCTTCCATGCGGCCGCCCGCAACTCATCCACCAGGCGGGCTGTCTTCCGCGCCACCAGGATGAACTGGCAGTTTCTCTCCTCATACGCCTCCACCGCCTCCCAGCAGTAGAAGCCGGAATCGGCCCGCGCGTAAACGGTCTTCACCATCACCGGCAAGGCCCGAAACACGCTCTCCAGGTGAGCCGCGATCTCCTTCCCGCTCGGCCGGTCTCCGGTGCGCAGCGCCCCCGCCAGGTATTCCTTGGTCTCGCCCACGAACGTCAGGATGGGCTGGTAGCTTTTCTTTCCCTTGTGCTTCGGGTTGTAGCCCCGCCGTCCGCCCATCTGGTTGCCGAACAGCGTGTGCACGGTCGTATCGGTGTCCAGGGTCACCTCCGTCAAGTGCACGTGGGCCCCCTCCCAAACGCGTTGCCGTATCCGCCGCTGCACCTCCAGCAGTTGCCGCGCCACTCCCAGATGCAGCGAGGCCAGGAAGCGCCAGAACGTCGATTGCGGTGGGAGTTTCACCAGATGCAGGATGCCGGTGAGCATTGGCTCCCGCTCCAGGAAACGCAGCTGGTACAACCGGGAGAACCCCACGTAGCAGGCCAGCACCATCGCCAGGACAAACCGATACATGGTCATGGCCTTGGTCTTGCGCTTGACCGTGAGGGTCTCTTCCACCAGTTGCTGAAAACCCAGTTTCTCCAGCATGGTGGCCACCGGCAAGAGGCCGCCGTAGGCGGTCAGATTGCGTCCGTTGAAGTCGTATGGCGTGGCAGCCCCGATTTTATTGGGTTCCGGAAATGCCGCACGATCCCCTTGCTTGGCGGGCGTTCGGCGGATATCCTGTGCTTGTTCGTTCACCGTTTGGGTGGCTCCTGAGAATCGGCTCGCGAAGCTGCGAACTTCGCGGACCTTCTGTTTTAACGCAGGATTCTCAGGGGTCCCAAGCGGCGTTCCCCCTCACGACGGCTACCCCGCCTCACGCCGCCGTGCATAGCTCAGGGGACAGCTATCAGGCATGACACGGCCACCTTGGGAGGTGGCCGACATTATCCGCAGGGCAGGAGACCGATTCATCGAACGCTATTCCGACTCGTTGACGTGGGCACAGCTCAAGGTGCTTCGGGCCATCGAGCGCTGCCGCACGGCCGCGCTCGGCGGACACCGCGATCAGTGCGTTCGCTGCGGCCATCAGGCCATCTCTTACAACTCCTGCCGAAACCGCCACTGTCCGAAGTGCCAGACCAACGCACGCGAGAAGTGGTTGTGCGCCCGGCGACGGGAACTGTTGCCGGTATGCTATTTCCACTTGGTTTTCAGCGTGCCGCATGCGCTGGTACCGCTGATCTGGCAGAACAGGAAGCTCTTGTTTGGCCTCTTGTTCGATGCCACTGCGGCAACGCTGCTGGAAGTTGCCGCCGATCCGGCCCGCCTCGGAGCGGAGATCGGCTTTCTCAGCATCCTGCAT
>CAZDGT010000494.1:0-7459 GCA_964504905.1 uncultured Bordetella sp.
GCGTGCGGTTGTATATTGTACCGTAATGCAACGTAATTGGGATCCATTGTTATTGATCGCGCCGGCGATGCTGGCGCTGGTCCTGTTGGAACAAGACAAAAGCGACGAGGGCAAGATTGCCCCGTATTTCCCGACGCCCCAAACCATCGTCGATAGGATGCTGCAATTGGGGGAGCTGAAGGCCGGCGAGAAGATGTACGACCTGGGCTCGGGCGACGGACGCATCGTCATCATGGCAGCGCGAAAATACAAAGCCGATGCCACCGGAGTGGAGCTGGACGATGTTCTCTACCGGCAGAGCGTGCAGCGGATCAAGACCCTGGGTCTGGGGTCCCTCGCGCGAATCGTTCATGGCGATCTGCTGCAGCAAGACTACTCTTCATCCGACCTGCTGACGATCTATCTATTGCCGGTGGCCATCGACAAAGTGACTCCGATTTTCGAAAAACAGCTTAAGAAGGGCGCGCGCATTGTCGCGCACGACTTCGCATTCCCTGCGTGGACCCCGGCCAAGATTGTAGATATCGACGACGACGGCGAAGGGCGCAGCCACCGTCTTTACCTCTACCGGCGGTAACGGCATGGTTCCTTATCAGGGCCGTTCCGCGTTGCGCATCGCGCGAGTGATTCTGGCCTTCACGTGCCTGGCGTGGTTTCCGTTCACGGGCGGGCGCGTATCTTCGTCACTGGTGTTCCTGATCGCCTACGCCATCTTCGCGGTGGGCGCGTTGTTTGAGACGCGCTTCGATTCGGCTCCGCGCGCGGTGGTGGCGCTGGTAATCGACTTCGCGTTCTTCACTTTCTCAAAGTGGCTGTTGCCTGTGGACTGGGCTTCGGCGCTCGCCTACGGATTCCTGCTGGTGTCGGCCGCAACGCTGCACACTTTCACGACGGTGCTGGTGGTGGCCGCGGGCGCTATGATTCTGGCGGCGCTGTTGACGGCTCCGGGCGGGGGACTGATCTGGACCGAATGGGGCGCGGCGGTCATGGCGGTGGTCTTCTCGCTCTATAAGCGTTACCTCGAAGGGCGGATGTCCAACACGCTGCGCTACAACATGATCATCCGCTCGCAGGCCGAAGGCGCGCGCGAGGCCGAGCGGGAACGCATCGCGGCCGACTTTCACGACGGCCCGTTGCAGAGTTTCATCAGTTTCCAGATGCGCCTGGAGATCGTGCGAAAACTGATGGGTCGCGATATTGACGCGGCCGCCGACGAACTGCGCCAGTTGCAGGATCTGTGCCGCAATCAGGTGACCGAGCTGCGGAGTTTCGTGCGCAGCATGCGTCCGGCCGAGGAAGGCGTGACGCTGAGCGCGTCACTGAGCCGCATGACGGAGCAATTCCAGCGCGACACGGGCATCGCGGCGACTTTCGCCAGCGCGGAGATGATCGATCCGCCGCAGACCGAGGTGTCCCTCGAACTGCTGCAGATTGTGCGCGAGACGCTAAACAACATTCACAAACATTCCGGCGCGTCGCGTGTGGCCCTGACGCTGGGCAAGAACGGCCAGAAATTGGAAGTGCGCGCGGAGGACAACGGTGGCGGATTTCCGTTCAGCGGCGTGTTTTCGCTGGAGGAACTGGAACTGCTGCGGACGGGTCCCGTGAGCATCAAGCGGCGCGTGCGCATGCTCGGCGGAGAAATGATGCTGGACTCACGCCCGGGACACGGGTCGAGTTTAGAGATCAGGGTGCCGCTATAGGGCGCGGCACCGGGGCAAACTCTACTTCAATAGATTCCCGTTTAAGGTGCCAGTTGGGGCTGACTCGCGAACAGAGGTTCTCATTCTCCCCCAGCCGTGGGCCGGTAGTGCCTGAAACGTGCTCAATGTGACCGTCGTAGCCTAATCCGTAAACGCCTGATACACGGCATTCGGGAATTCAGTGCGCAGGCGTGTGACGCGAGTGGACATCAGCACGATGCCGATTAACTGTTCCTTGGGGTCGATCCAAAAATAGGTTCCGTTGGCGCCGGCCCAGCCGAAGTCGCCTACGCTTCCCATCCAGCCGCTGGCGCCGGTGCTGCGGCGTACGCGCACGCCAAGTCCGAATCCGTAGCCGCGCAAAGGCTGTGCGCCATCCATATAATTGCGCAGGTCCAAATTGCCGATGGCGTTGGACGTCATCAGCTCCACGGTCTTGCGGCTCAGCAGGCGGACACCATTCCATTGGCCTCCGTTGAGCAGCATCTGCGCGAACTGGAGATAGTCCTGCGCGGAACTGGTGAGTCCGCCCGCTCCCGAAAAATATTGGACTCCAGGCTGCGGGGGCGCGCCGGGCGCTGCCTTCACCAGACCTTGCTCGTTCTTGGTGTAGAGCGCGGCGACGTCGGCGAGGCGGTCCTGCGGAATGGTGAAGAAAGTGTCCTTCATGCCTAGCGGAGCGAAGATGCGCTGCTGGAAGAATTGCTCGAGGCTGAGGCCGCTGAGGATCTCGACGATACGGCCAAGAGTGTCGAAGCCGGTGGACGGGCTGTACTCCCACTGCGTGCCGGGCTGGAAGTTGAGGGGCAATCCGGCGACGCGCTTGATGCGTTCAGCGAGAGAGCCGCCGGTGGCTAGGTTCGCGCGGCGGACGTAATCGCCGGCCGGTCCTTCGAAACCGTTGGCGAGACCGGAGGTATGGGTGAGCAGATCCTGGATGGTGATTTCGCGGTCCGCAGGCACCAGGTGGAGACCAGCGCCGTGGGGATCGTTAGGCAAATTCCAGACGGCGACTTTGGGGTTCTTATATTCCGGGATGTAGTTAGACACCGGGTCGGTGAGCAGCAGCTTGCCGTCTTCCAGCAGCATTAGAATCGCAACCGCGGTCACGGGTTTGGTCATGGACGCCATGCGGAAGAGAGTGTCGGCGCGCATGGGCTTGCTAGGCGCCGCGTCCATCAGGCCGTGAGCTTCCAGGTGCACAACTTTGCCCTGGCGCGCGATTAGAGTGATGGCGCCGTTGAAGTCCTTGGCGTCGATGTGGCTTTGGATGAGCGGGTGAATGCGCTTCAGGCGTTCGGAGGAGAGGCCGACATCTTCGGGCTTGGCGAGCGTGAGAGAGGCTGCCAATAATGGCAGCGATGCGAACAACGACGCGAACACGGCGAGGAAGGTCTGCTTTTGCATAGCGCTTTATAGAATATTCGAAATGCGACTAGAGCGCCAGCAGAAGGCGGACGGCAGAGACCGCCAAACAGCATACCCCTTGACAGCCATTTGGCATCGTGATAGAAACTACAAGGGTTGTCTTAGAGAGTTTTGGGGATTTAGCTTATTCGCGCCTGCTGCGGTGTTGGCGGCGGGCCATTCGGAACAAAATTTGGGTGCAACGGGAGATCTTCTGGTGAAAAAAACTATTCTTGCAGCGGTGTTTCTGTGTGCGCTGGCTCCATTTGCTTTCGGCCAGGGGTCGGGACAAATTGTAGGCTCCGTGCGCGATCAGAGCCAGGCAATGGTTCCGAACGTGAAGGTAACCGTAACGGAAACCGGCACGGGTCTGGCTCGCAGCGTAACTACCGGGGCAAGCGGCGAGTTCGTTTTCCCGAACCTGCGGCCGACGGAGTACATCATTTCGGCGGAAGGCCAGGGTTTCCGCGCCTTCCGGCAGACGGATGTCCAGTTGCTCGCCAACCAGAGCCTGACCATCAATATCCCCATGGAAGTGGGCGCGGTGACCGAGACGGTCACCGTGGCAGGCCAGGCGGTGCAGGTGGATACCAGCACATCAACGCTCGCTGAAGTAGTTGAATCGGCGAGAATCATTGAACTGCCGTTGAACGGGCGCGACGCTGCCAAGCTGAGCACGCTGGTTGCGGGAACCGTCATGATCTCCACCAGCACAGAGACGGGAAAAGGCATCCCCGGCAATTTCTATCTGTCGGCGAATGGCTCGGGCGTGGGGCAGGTATCCTACAAGCTGGATGGCACCGCGAACACCGATTTTTACTTCCAGTTGAACCAGGAGTTCCCGTTCCCCGACGCTCTGCAGGAGTTCAGCATTCAGACCAGCAACTTCAGCGCACAGTACGGCAACAACGCGGGCGCCGTGGTCAACGCGATCACTAAATCGGGAACCAACGAACTGCACGGCGGGGCCTTTGAATTTGTCCGCAATCGTGCCTTCAACGCGAAAGACTTTTTCGCGACGCAAGCCGACTATCTGAAGCGCAATCAGTTCGGTGCTTACGCCGGCGGCCCGCTCCGCATTCCCAAGATCTACGACGGGCGGAACAAGACTTTCGTGTTCGGAGGGTGGCAGGGCACACGGCTGCGCAACATCAACGCGGCCAAGAACACGATCGGGCCAACGGTGGATGAGCAAAATGGAAATTTTGCGACCTGCGGCACGCCGTGCAACAACGCGGTCATTCGAGACGCCGCGGGCGTCCCCTATCCTAACAAGCAAATCCCGGTCGGCCAACTGGATCCAGTCGCCTTGGCTTTCGCGAAACAGATGATGCCTGCCGGTTTGACCGGGACCGGCTTCTATACCTACCAGACACCTGTCTCGCACGACCTCGATCAGTTTATCGCTAGAGTGGACCACCAGATCGGTCAGAATGACCGGCTGACCCTCCGCTATTTTATCGATACCTTTGACAACGCGGCCACCTATGACCCGAAGAACTACGTGAGTTATTCGAACGGTTCGCACACGATGGTAAATAACGCGAACTTCGGGGCGATTCATACCTTCAGTCCCACCGTGCTGAACGACTTCCATATCGGTTATGTGCGGCAGTTTTCCAAGCGCGGTCCGCCCCCTGGAGTGCCGTCGTTTCAGAGCCTGGGCCTGATTGTAAATCAGGGAATTCCCGAGGCGCCCTTTATTCAGAGAGTCGACGTGAACAACTTTTTCACCGCAGGCGACAACACCTTGGCGGAGTTCACCCGGAACGGCTACGAAATGTCGGACAGGGTGAGTTGGGTCAAGGATCGCCACAGCTTTTCGTTTGGTTTTTCAATCGATAAGCAGCGCGTGGACATCCGTAACCTGTTTCTGCGCCCTGGCACTGCGACTTTCACAGGCAACGTTAGTGGCCTGGCTATGGCGGACTTTATGCTGGGTAACCTGGGGCAATGGATCCAGGGCTCGGGCGAATATAAGTATTTCCGGGCTACGTATCCTTCCGTTTACGTGCAGGACGACTGGAAGGTCTCACAGCGGCTGACCCTCAATCTCGGCGTGCGGTGGGAGCCAACGGGGCCGTGGATTGACGTTCGCGACCGCTACGAGAAATTCCGCGTTTCCGACTTCTACGCCGGCGTTCGCTCCCAAAGATTTCCCCTGGCGCCCCCGGGAACCACTTTCTATGGAGATCCGGGCGTGCCTTACGGCGGAGCAGGAGCAGCCTGGATCAACCTCGCTCCGCGGCTGGGCTTCGCTTGGGATGTCTTCGGTGACGGCAAAACCAGTGTTCGCGGTGGTACCGGATTCTTCTACGACCAGCACGCGCGCGGCGATACCAACAACAACGGCGTAAATGCCGCCCCGTGGTCTCCGCAGGTGCAGTTCAATAATCGCGGCAAACTGCGGGCACCTTACCTTACTTCAGGTGTAGCGGATCTATTCCCGTTCGCGCCGGCGAGCGCGACCTCAGTTTTCCCGGTCCCAACAGTGGAGACAACCTACACATCTGAAGACTTGCCTACGCCGCTGGTTTACAACTGGAACCTGACGGTGGAACGCCAGTTGCCTTCCGACTTCCTGGTCCGGCTGGCCTATGTTGGCTCCCGCGGTATTCACGAGCGCCGCACCTGGGAGTTCAACTCGGCCATCAACGCGGGTGTCGGAGCGGCATCCTCTCCCACCAGCACGACCGATGCCCGACGCATGTTCGCTCCTTTATACGCATCGGGTCTATTTGGTTATAGCGATAACGGCGTCGCGCGGTACAACTCTTTGCAAGCGTCTCTGCTCAAACGCTATTCCCACGGTTTCACGTTCCAGATGAATTACACGTTCTCGAAGAGCATTGATGATATCGGGAGCGGACTGCAGGGTAATGGCGGCGGCGGCGATCAGGTTTACCCCTGGTATAGCCCCTTTTACGACAGCATCCTCAAAGGGCCGTCGGATTTCGATCACACGCACCGGATCGTGACGTCCTATGTTTGGGACATCCCGTTTGGCAATAACATGAAGGGTCTGGCCAAGGGATTGCTGGGCGGCTGGCAGTTGACAGGTATCCAGCAGTTTCAAACGGGTTCACCTATGACCGTGAACAGCGGCGTAGACAACTCGCGAACCGGAATCGGGCGCGACCGGGCCGACCTGACGGGGCAATCGTTTGACCGTCCTGCCGGCGCGGATCCGCTACGGCAATGGTTCAATACCGGCGCCTTTAGGGCTAATGCGCTCGGCACGTTTGGGATGGTGGGCAAGGGCACGCTACGCGGCCCGAGCATGGTGGCGTGGGATATGGGGGCCTTCAAGAAGATTCCGATCAAGGGAGACCGAGTCTTCGCGCAGTTCCGGGCGGAATTTTTCAACATCTTCAACCACCCCATGTTCAACAACCCGTCGACCACTCTTACCAATGGCAACTACGGCAGGATTACGCAGACACTGGCCAATGCGGGCAATACGCAGGGCGATATTACGTCTGGCGGGCCGCGCATCATTCAATTGGCGCTGAAGTTCACGTTCTAACTGCGTTAGCGGAGAGCGGGCTGCGTTGACTTTCGCGGCCTGCTCTCGATAGACTGGCGGCGTTATCCACAGGAGGTTTCTCGATGACGCTGCGCCGGTCTGTGATTTTCATGCTTGCGCTACCACTGATGGCGGGGTCGGTCCGCATCTACCAGACCAACAGCGCCGGTGACGCGGTGGATATTATCGATCCGGCCACCAACAAAGTGGTGATGCAGATCAAGGATATTGAGGTGCCGCACGGCGTCACCTTCTCCCCCGACGGAACGCGCGCGTACATTTCGTGCGAAGCGGAAAGCACGCTGTGGATCACCGACACCAAAACTGGCAAGTTGATCAGCAAAGTGCCGCTGAGCGGACACCCCAACAACCTCTCCACATCGAAGGACGGCAAACGTGTCTTCGTATCGATTGTCACCGCCCCTGGTGCGGTGGATGTGATCGACACAGTCGCGATGAAGAATATCAAGACCATCCCGATCAAGGGCAACGCGCACAATACTTACGTGACGCCGGACGGCAAGTTCGTAGTGGCAGGTTCGGTAGTGGGGAAGTCGGTGAATGTCATCGATGCGCTGACACTGGAACCGTTGTGGTACATGATGTTCGACCAGGGTGTGCGGCCGATCACGTTCGAGACGGCGGCGGATGGCTCCACCAGCAGGATGTTCGTGCAACTCTCCAACGTGCACGGGTTCGCCGTAGTGGACTTCAAGACCCACAAGGAAGTGCAGCGGGTGATGCTGCCGAGTGAACCGGTGCGGGGCCAGATCCACAGCGCGGCGCCTTCGCACGGTATCGGCGTGTCGCCGGATGGCAAGAC
>CAZDGT010000495.1:0-4148 GCA_964504905.1 uncultured Bordetella sp.
GCGCTCTATCTGGCTACCGGCCACCGCTCCGTGAGTTACGTAGTTCCTCCCCGCCAATTCGAAGCCACCGGCGGGAATGCGGGCGAAGCCGAGCGCTTCCGTCACATCGACGATTACGCCCGCGAACAGCATTTGGACTATGTCCTAGTAGCGAAAATCGGCCTGCGTCGCAATGACGAAGTGCTGCGCGTCGCCGCGGCGAATCCAAACCTGGAACCAATTCATGAAGAAGCGGGCGGGATTGTCTATCGGGTTCGCTAGCTATCGTTGACGGGAATTAAAGAGGGGGAAGTACAGAGGCGGGAAATGGTTACGAATAGGGGAGCAGGTTTGAGCAGTCGCCCGCCCGCTCCCCCATCCGGTGAGTGGTTACTAGCTACCCTGGGTGGACGCGATCGCCATCACCGAGCCGACCTTCGAGAAGATCGTGCTGATGCTGGACGCGACGCCCGGCATGACGGCGCCGGCGGCAACGGCAACGAAGCCGGCCATCAACGCGTATTCGATAAGGTCCTGACCGCGGGTATCCTTGATCGCCTTCAATTTCAAAAGAAAGTTTTTCATGTTGTCTCCTAAGTTTCCTCTCCCTAATAGGGCGACAGCTCTCTATCGCTGAATCAAAGTTATCATCGGACCGCTAGAACGAGAATCAGGCGTTAGGCCTAAGGTCGACTCAGAAATCATCTCAGATCCACGATTTTTGAAGGACTTGCGATAGCTTTAGTCCCAGTACCACCGGTCCCCCAAAGGGGGCAAAACTAGCGTTAGATAAGCCAAATGAGTTCCTTATCATCCAGTTAAGCCGCAGCTGGTACCTAGGCTAGTTCCGTACTCCCCGTAGCACTCGTGGGATGGGTGGGGGTCGCTCCGCTGGTCTGTCTATTCTTCTATCCCGGCGAGTCCGATAACTGTATAGATGCTTCGCCGGGCCGGGGTACTTTTGGCTTTCATTTTGATGCTGATACCGTCGGCTCAGTTCGCCTGGCGGAACCCGGATATGCCCGATTTCGGGCGCCTCCATGACGATGCCTTGATGTTTGTGTCCGCCCAGGGCCTCGCGCAGGGGCATGGATATCGCCTTTCCAGCTTGCCCGAGAATCCCTATCAGACGAAGTATCCCCCCTTGTATCCGGCATATCTGGCACTGGTCTGGCTGTTCAATCCCAGCTTTCCCGAGAATCTCAAGACCGCAACTCTGCTCACGTGGCCGTGGCTGGCAGTGTTTCTGGTTCTTGCGTGGGCCATGTACCGGCGGGATGGATTCCCGCTGAAGCGTGCCCTCGTACTGACCGCAATACTAGGTTTGAGTCCGTACATGGTCTTGTTTGGCGCAACACTTTTCTCGGAAGTATTTTTCTCCTGCTTCGTGCTCGCCACCTTGCTGCTGGCGCGGCGCACAGGAAACGTCACCATTGTTCTGGCGGGCTTGGCGGCGGCGTGCGCATACCTCACGCGGACGGCGGGAATCGCACTCGTGGTTTCGATACCGGCGCTGCTTCTATGGAAGCGCGACTGGCGGCGCGCGGCGCTCTTCCTGGCTGCTTCCCTGCCCGCGGTTGTCGCCTGGTCGTGGTGGACGCAGGTACACTTGCCCCATTCCACCGACCTCACCCTGCTCTACTACGTCGACTATATGGGCTTTCGCCGGGCAAACTTCGGGTTCGACAACCTATCCATGATTCTTTGGAAGAACATTGATCAGATCTTGTACGGGATGGGATCGTTGGTCATTCCGAAAGTGGTGGCTTTCCCTACCGTCAGAATCCTCACTCAGGTAATCGCGATTGCAATGCTGGCGGGTGTGGTGAGACTCGTGCGGCGCGGAATTGCAGTGGACTACGCGGCCTTCGCGATTCTCTCTCTCGGCATCCTCGCTGTTTGGCACTATCCGCCAAACGAACGCTTCGTCCTGCCTCTGTTTCCATTATTGCTGGCGGGCCTGACGGCTGAGTTCGATCATCTTTGGAACATGCTGAAGAAGGCTCTCCACCATAAGGATCTGAGCCAGAGAGTGGTAGCGGGTATGTTCGGGGCCGCGACAGCAGCAGTGTGCCTTACCGCCCTGGGCGCGCAGGTATACACCACGTTCTGGCTGCTGAATCAGATCGCGGCGCAGGAGCGGCCCAAAGTGGCGGACCGCCGGGCCGCCTACCAATGGATGGCGGCAAATTTGCCCGCAGGCGCGAAAGTCCTGTCGAATGACGATCCGCTTCTCTATCTTTCATCCGGCCATCGCGGTAGTTCCGTTCTGCTGATGCCTCGCTGGTGGTATGCGGACGATCAGGAAAGTGTCGTCAATGCGTTCCGTAACGCGCCGGCTTATTGCATGACGCGAGGATTACAGTATCTTTATTCGACGCCAGATGATCTGAGCCGGTTTACGGAAGGCAAAAGCATTGATCAGGTGCTCACGGCAGTGCGCAGCAACCCGCATTTGAAGACGGTGTTCACAGGCTCCGCTGGGACGCTCTATCAAGTTTCACCCTAACGCGATCTAGGGTGTTTCCCGAAGCGTATTTGCCGGCGTCCACTCGTATTCTCGAAGCATGGGACTTCTCATCGCCATGGTTCTGTCATTCGTGCAACTCGCAAGCGCACAAGCGCCTGCCGGTGTGCATGTAAAGGATGACAACACAGCGCTGCGTTCTGGCTGCGCGCCGGACGCGCCCGTGCTGGAAACGCTTCCGGCTGGGTCTGATCTGAAGTTGCGCTTTGCGCTTTCGGGCGAGAGCGTGCCCTGTTACAAGGTCGCGGTTGCAGTGGGAGGACGGCAGATCGATGGATATCTGCCGGCAACCGCGATAGAGGGTCTGGATTCATTCGACAAGAAGCGCAAGGACGCCGCCTGGGCCAGCACCAGCGATGCATTAAATGCGGCACGCAATAGCGCTACGCTCGCGGCGCTCAAGGGGCCGCAAGGGGGGCACGCACCGCTTCCGGCATCCATGAAAGTTGTACTGGCGCAAGCCGAACAATTCATCGAGGCCAACCAGCCCGGAAGAGCCTTGGCGCTGGTTGAGGCCGAGATCCAAAAGCGCCGCGAACCGGCCCTGCTTTCGATGGCGGGCGTAGCGGCATGGCGCGCCGACGATCCGAAACAAGCGCTGGCATATTGGCGGGAATCTCTGGATCTGGCGCCCAATCCTCAGTTGGAAAGCCTATACAAGCGCGTCGAAAAAGAGCGTACGAACGACCAGAGCAGTGAGAAGCTGTATGGCGTCCGCGTGGTTTTGCGCTACGACGCAGGCACCGTTCCCGTAGATACCGCTCGCGGAATGGTGAGCGCCGTGGATAGCGCCTTCGCTCGCGTATCGGCGCAATTGGGCTGCTTTGCGGAAGAAAAGATCGTGACCATCATCCAAAGCCGCGAGGCGTATAAGAAAGCCACCGACGCCGCCGAGTGGAGTGGTGGCCAGTACGACGGACGAATCCGCGTGCCCGTGATGAGCGGCCAACAAATGGACGCGCGCCAGGAACAAGTGCTGGCGCACGAAACCACTCACGCTTGCCTGGCGATGCTGGGGAGTTGGCCTTCCTGGCTGCATGAGGGAATGGCTCAGAAACTCTCCGGCGAAACGTTGCGCCCCGAAGCTCGCGCGCAATTGGCTGAACTTGCTAAATCCGGTCAACTGCCGAAGCTGGAAGCCTTGCGGCAAGGTTGGTCCGGATTGGACTCGAAGCATGCCCAATTGGCATACGCACTAGCCCTCGAAGCAGTGGAGGCGCTCTATGACAACTTCGGCAACGACGGCGTTCGCAACTTAATGCGCAACCCCGAGCGCTTAGCGGCGGTATCCGCCGAGCTGGACAAACGGCTCGGACTGTAACGCGCAGGCGACTCTAGTACCACCTCTCCATAACTACATCACCGATCGGTGACTTAGTACCAATTCGGCCTTTTTTTGCTTGTGGATTTTGGGCCGCCCCGACATACTGCGGAAGAAAGGTATTTGATGAACAACAATTCGGAGGGATTGTTGGCAGGCGCCGACTCGCAGCGCCCCAACAACAGAATAGAGAGAGTGCAACTGCGGTCGGTCCTATATGCGGGTGTCCTGCTCCTCATGGGCTCAGGAGTACCGGCGAGTGCGGATCAGCTGTTCAATTTCAACTCGCTGGCCAGTTACGCCACCTCCACCGACATTAAG
>CAZDGT010000496.1:0-2805 GCA_964504905.1 uncultured Bordetella sp.
GTATTTGTTTACCAGCCTGAGTGTCCTTTGAGAACGGTCGCCTGAAGATTTCGCTGGACAAACGGACCGGTCTCGGCTACCGTAGGGTTGGATGAAACCAGTCGGCCGGCTCGCCGCAGAGCAGCAACCCGAGAGCATCGAGTTTGTTCCGAAGCGGGATTTGGATCGTGCGCAGCAGGAACTGGAGCAACTACGGAAGCAGAGGGAACGGCTACAGAAGGAAAACGAGCACCTCAAACAGGAGATGGAGCGCCTGCGGCGGGAACTGGAAGCCGCGTTGCGCGCCAGTAAGCGTCAGGCCGCACCGCATTCGCGAGGTAACCCAAAGGCCAATCCGCAGCGTCCAGGCCGCAAACCCGGTCGCCGCTACGGCCGGCACGCGTGCCGGCCCACACCAGCACGTGTGGATGAACAAATCGCCGTTCCCTTGCCGCGCTGCTGCCCGCATTGCGGCGGCGGCGTGGAGCCGGAACGCTGCGAAACCCAGTATCAAGAAGAGATCGTCCGGCGGACCATCGTGCGCCGTTTCGATATTGCGGTGGGTCACTGCTGTGATTGCCACCGGCGCGTGCAGGGACGCCATCCATTGCAGACCTCCGATGCGGTGGGAGTCGGCAACGTGCAGTTGGGGCCGGAGACGCTGACGCTGGCCGCCATCCTGAACAAGCAGATGGGACTGTCGTTGGGGCATACGCGACAGGTCCTTTCCTATGGTTTTGGGCTGGAGGTCAGCCGCGGAGGATTGTACCGGGCGCTGGCGCGGATGGCGGGCCGTGCGGCGCCCACCTATGAGGGACTGGTGGAAACCGCGCGGCAAGCTCTTGTCAACGGCATGGACGAAACCGGCTGGAAAGTGGGTGGGCGGCTGCAGTGGCTGCACGTGGCGGTGAGTGCTCAGGTGACCGTATACGCCATTCTGCCGGGCCGAGGATACGAACAGTCCAAACTGATTCTGGGCGCTGCGTACGACGGGTTTCTGATTCACGACGGCTGGGCACCTTATTACCGATTCCAGTTCGCGTTCCATCAAAGTTGTTTGGCCCATCTGCTGAAGCGCTGCCGGGAGATGGCTCTGATCGCCTCGCCGGCGGCATTGGCCTTCCCGCAAGCCGTGGAGGATTTGCTGCAGACGGGCTTGGAGTTGCGCAACCGTCATGAATGGGGCGAGGTCTGCGAGCGCGGCCTGAGCATCGCCACGGGAAAACTGGAAGCCGAGCTGGACCGGATGCTGGGAACACGACGCCGGAACCCGGCGAACCGCCGGCTGGCGCGCCATCTCGAACATGAACGGCTGTGGCTGTTCACGTTCCTGCACTGTCCTGGGTTGGACGCCACCAACAATGCAGCCGAGCGCGCCATCCGTGGCATGGTGATCGCGCGCAAGGTGTGGGGCGGGAATCGGACCTGGAAAGGAGCGCGCACGCAACAGATCCTGGTGAGCGTGCTGCGCACCTGCTGGCAGCAGGGCAAGGACGCTTTTACGCGTTGCGTGGGACTGCTGCGTGCGCCGCGCGCCGTGATCCTGGACATTGTGCCCGGCGCGGATGGACCGCGCCATTCTGCCATCGCATGCCCGTATCCCTGACCTTTTGCGGACGCACGTTCAGCTCCGGCGAACTGGACTTGATGCGCCAGCTCGCGCGGGAGTTCTCTGGTCTCGGTGTGACCGAGATTGCCCGCACCGTCTGCGAGTTGCTGGAGTGGACCCGGCCCGGCGGCGGGTTGAAGAGCCACGAGTGCCGGCAACTGCTAGAGCAACTCCAGGCGGAGGGCTTCCTGCATCTTCCCGAGGTGCGAAAGTTGGGCGGGAGAGGTCCGCGACGGGTGGACATATCAGGGGCTTACCCGGAACCGCCGCCCATCGCCTGCGCGGTCAGCGAGTGCGAGCCGCTGGAGATGGCGTTGGTGGTAGGCCCAGTGGAGAGCCGCCAGTGGCGCCAGCACATGGAACGGTATCACTACCTAGGATGTCGCGTGCCGTTCGGCGCGAACCTGCGCTACTGGGTGCGGAATCGGGATCGGGAGTTGGCCTGTCTGCTCTGGATCTCGCCAGCTTGGAAGATGGAGGCTCGGGACGCTTGGATCGGATGGGATGATCAGCAGCGGCGACGCAACCTGCAACGGATCGTGAACAACGGAAGATTTCTCATCCTGCCCTGGGTTCGCGTCCAAGGACTCGCGAGCAAAATTCTCGCCCTGAGTGCCCGACACATGCCGCCCGATTGGGAAAGCCACTATGGTCATCGCCCGCTGCTGCTGGAAACGCTGGTGGACGCCAGCCGTTTTCGTGGGACCTGCTACCGCGCAGCCAACTGGCTGCATATCGGGCAAACCGCCGGACGCGGCCGCATGGACCGGGAGCATCAAGCTCACGGTCAGGCCATCAAAGACATCTATGTTTATTCGCTGGTGCGCGACGCGCGTCAACAGCTATGCGGCGATCTCACGCGGTAAACAAATACTTCGCATCTAGTCAGGCGACGGTTACCACTTGATTCCCGTTCCGAGCGGATATTTCGCGCTCACCACAACAGGCAGGCGGCCTTCGGGCTTGATTTCTCCCTTCAGTAGTCTTACGAAGGAATCAAAGTAGATCGGCTGATTGCCAAACCAACTGCGTTCGCCGTATCCCACAACGAATGCCGGAATTTCCCCGATCTTGCGAATCAGGTGCGGGTTGCCGTAAGACATGGCAACTACTTTGCCGGGCTTCGCTTTGACAAGTTGATGGATCAGATCCAGATCGGCAGAGCGTATTGGAGTGGCATCGCCCATCTTGTCACGTTGAACAAACAAGGACAGAAC
>CAZDGT010000497.1:0-10520 GCA_964504905.1 uncultured Bordetella sp.
ACCTATGTGGAGCGCAGCGAGAAACGCGATCCCATGCTCGAACTGCTGGCCATGGACACCATGTCAGTGGCCCAGAAAACCCAGCCTGAATTAGTCGCGCCGCGTAAATCCATCTTTGCGTTGGCGACGTCCGCGGGCGCAGCGGGTGCGGTGCTGCTATGGCTGATCCTGGCGGGTCCTGGTTTCCTCGGCTACGGGGCGTCGTTACTGTGGGCGGGAGCGCCGAAGGCCGGCGGAGCCCGTTTCTATGACATAACCGTGCAACCTGGCAACAAGTTGATCCGCCGCCGGTCGGATCAGGTGATCACAGCTCAACTGACGTTTGAAGCGCCGCAAGTGCGCCTATTTGCGAAATACGCCAGCACCGCTAAGTGGGAAGAAGCGCAGATGGTGCCGCGCAACGGAACGTCCTACGAGTTTCTGTTCGCCGGGCTGCCGGAGCCAGTAGAGTATTACGTCGAAGCGTCTGGCGTGAAGTCGCCGACCTACAAGCTCGACGTCATCGACCTGCCCGGCATCAAACACATCAAGGTCACATATCATTTCCCGTCGTGGCTAGGAACAAAGGATGCGGTGGAAGATCCCGGTGGCGATTTGCGCGCGGTCACCGGTACAATCGCCGAACTTACCATCAGCACCGATCGTCCCCTGAACAATGGTTTGATTGAGGTCGACGACGGTTCGCATATCGCACTCGCAAGCAGTGGCCTTACCACGCTCACGGCAAAGGTGCCGATCCAGAAAGATGGCGTGTACCACTTTGCAGCCAAGGAACAAGGCGAAAGCGTTCGCTTAAGCGAAGACTATTTCATTGAGGCCCGCGTGGACAACGCGCCCACCGTGAAGATCACGCATCCGGGTTCCGACGCCCGCGTTAGCCCGATTGAGGAAGTTGGCGTATCGGTAGAGGCTAACGACGACTTCGCCCTCGAAGGCGTGGAGCTGCACTACACGGTCAACGGCGGGGCGGAAAAAGTGGTCACCATGCCCAACTCCAGGGGTGTGAAGACCGCATCCGGCAAGACTCTGATCGCTCTCGAAGATTACAAGATGCAGCCGGGCGACGTGATCGCGATGTATGCCACGGCTAAGGACGCGCGCGCCACTACGCGTACCGACATGGTGTTTGTCGAGGCGCAGCCGTTCGAACGCAACTACTCGCAGTCGCAACAGGGCGGCGGCGGTGGTGGCGGCGGTGGCGGAGACGATGGCAGTGAGATTTCGCAGCGCCAGAAGGAAATCATTGCGGCCACCTGGAACGAACTGCGCGGCAACTCGAAGAGTAAAGCAGCGGAGAACGCGCGGTTCCTCGCCGAAGTGCAGACGAAGTTGAAGGAACAGGCCGAGTCCCTGGCGCAGCGCAGCCGTAGCCGCCAGTTGGCGGGTGCAAACCAGGAATTTCAGAATTTCGTGAAGGATCTGGAAGCCGCCGCGGCAGAAATGACGCCTGCGGCCGACAAGCTCAAGGGTCAAAACTGGAAGGATGCCCTCGGTCCCGAGCAGCGGGCTTTGCAGCATCTGCTGCGTGCCGAAGCAACCTTCCGCGATATCCAGGTGGCTTTCGGCGGCGGTGGTGGCGGAGGCGGCGGCGGGAACGCCGGACGCGATCTGTCCAGTATGTTCGACCTGGAACTCGACCGTGAAAAGAATCAGTATGAGACCGGACAGAGCGGTGGCGGTTCCGCCGAACAGCGCCAGAAGGAAGCGGACGAAGCGCTGCAACGCCTGAGCGAGCTCGCACGCCGCCAGAAGGAACTGGCCCAACAGCAGAACCAAAGCAAGCAGCAGACCTTCGAGCAGCGCTGGCAGCAGGAAATGCTGCGCCGCGAAGCTGAAGAGTTGCGCAAGCAGATGGAACAGTTGTCGAAGAGCGGGCAGGGGCAGCAGGGGCAGGGTCAGCAGTCCTCTCAATCCGGCCAGCAGCAGGGCCAATCCGGACAATCGTCAGGGCAATCCGGATCGCAAGGTGGCCAGCAGAGCCGTCAACAGCAGCGCCAGCAAAACCAGCAGAATCAGCAGCAGTTACAGCAGGCTCTGGATCGTATCAACCAGGCGTTGAACGATATGCGCTCGGCGCAGCAGTCGGCTCAGCAACCCGGGCAACAGGGTTCCGCCGGCGCCCAAGCCGAAGCGCGCCGCGCTGCCGAACGTTTGGCCGATGCGCAGCGCCTGATGAACGGCATGCGCCAGCAGCAGGCGTCATCGCAGGTGGACGACCTGGCACAGCGCGCGGAAGGCCTCAAGGATCAGCAGAAGGACTTTGAACAGCGCCTCAGGCAAGCCTTTGGCGACGGGCAGCAGAACGGCAAAAATGGCGGCGGTCAGGGGCAGCAGCCCGGCCCTGGCCAACAGCGCCAACTCGCCGACGAGAAGGACAAGATGGCGCAAGCCGTCGATCAGCTCGAACGCGACATGCAGAAAGCCGCGCGGGACTTGGCCGGTTCCCAGCCTTCCGCCTCGGCGCGCGTCCGTGACGGTTTGAGCGACATCCAGCAGAACGAAACCAAGCTGCGCATGCAGTACTCCTCGCGCTACATTCGCGAGGGGCAAGGCCGATTGATGGTGCCGCGAGAAGCGCCCATCACGCAGGCGCTCGAGCAGCTGACGCGCGATCTCAAAGCTGCGCAGGCGGCGGTGAATCCCAACGCCCAGCCCAATGACAAGGGCGGTGGCGGATTGGAGCAGGAACTCGCGCGCCTCGAGCGGCTCCGCGGGCAGATGCAGCAAATGGCCCAGCAGCGCGGCCAGCAAGGCGGGCAAAATGGACAGAACGGCCAGCAGGGCGGGCAGGGCAAGCAAGGCCAAGGCAAACAAGGCGGACAGGGCCAGCAAGGCGGCCAAGGCCAGCAGGGCGGGCAACAAGGCGGCGGCCAGCAAGGCGGAGGGCAGATGGGTGGGTCCGCGCAATTCGGCGGCAACATAGGCGGCGGACGCTACAACGGTGGTGGACCCGGCAGCTACGGCCGCTTCCAGCCAGAAGGTATTTTTGAGCCCAACGGCGGGTTGGGGGCCAATGACGCAGGCAATATGGTGCGTGACGCCCAGGCGCAAATGAACGATCTGCGTGACCGGGTCCAGGGCGATCCGGACCTAAGCCGCGACGTCCAAGATCTGAGCCGCGAGCTTTCGCGCCTCAACGTGGGCAGCACCGCTTCGGCTGAGCTCGAAGCGCGCATCGCCCGGGAGATTCTGCCGAAGCTCGAAGCGCTGGAAGTTCAACTGCGCCGCTCTTCGGCCGAGATGGAATCGGGCCAAGTCCGCAGCGGTGGCACCGACCGCGTACCTGCCGGCTACACCGACGCTGTCGCCGAGTACTTCCGGAAACTCAGCAAGGGCAGATAGCTCGCCCCAATTGGAGCCTGTTATCCTGGGATTTGATGCGAAATCCGGGAGGCAGGTGAATTACGATTGGCTGAAGTACACGTCCAGGATGGAGAAACCCTGGAGAGTGCGCTGCGGCGGTTCAAGCGCAAGGTGCAAACGGAAGACATCATCAAGGAAATCAAGCGGCATTCGTTCTACCTGAAACCGGGTGAGAAGAAGCGCACCAAGGAAGCGCTGGCCCGCAAACGCAACCGTAAAAAGCGGACGCGCGAACCCGAATAATCCGTTTCCGTAATCTTCAAAAGCTACAGGGCAGGCCCGGGAAAGCCGGACCTGCCCTGTTTTGTTTCACTCAGCTCTTGCGAGCCTGGCCATCATGGATCGATAGGTCCGACCACGGTCACTGTAGTTTGCGCCGAGGCCGTCTGGCCGTTGGACGCCGTTGCCGTACAGGTATATGTGGTCGTTTGAATCACGCGCACCGACGCCACCGCCGTGCTGGTAGTGAATACCACCCCGGCTATGTTCACCGATGCGGCTCCGGCCGTCTCGCAAACCAGGATGGACGTGGCTCCCGAAGCAACGGTGGAAGGCGTCGCGGTAAACGACAGGATCTTCACCGAGGTAATCACCGTCAGAGTCGTGTTGGCGGTGACAGTTCCACTGGCGTTTGAGGCCGTAATGGTATAGGTGGTCGTCGACGCCGGGGAAATCGTGTGCGAGCCGGTAAGCCCGACCGTCCCGATCGTGCTGACGTTCACCGTAGTAGCGTTTTCCACCACCCAAGAGAGTACGGAACTCTGCCCGAAATCGATGGTGGCGGGATTCGGCGCGAAGCTGATGATCCGCGGCAGCCCGCCTGTCGAATTGACCGTAACAGTCGCCGTGGCCGTGGCGGTTTGTGTGCCACGCGTTGCAGTCAGAGTATAGGTAGTGGTAGTAGCCGGAGAAACGGGCGACGAACCCGTCAGCGCCACGGTACCCAGGCTGGTGATCGACACTGTGTCTGCGTTAACCACCTGCCAGCTCAGCGTCGAAGATTGCCCGGCATTGATCGTTGTCGGATTGGCTACGAACGCAATGACTTGCGGCGGCGCCGGGTTTGAGGTGTTCACGATCACTCGCGCGATGCCTTGCGCGCCCTGCGTGTCTTTCACCGTCAGCCGGAAGCTGTAATTCTGCCCCGCAGCGGCGGCAAAGGTGGTGATAGCGCTGGTGGGCGCCGAGAGAGACACGGCCGGGCCCGATTCCTGCACCCATTGGTAGGTGATCGGGTCGCCGTCGGGATCGAAAGAGGCCGATCCATTCAGCGTCACTGTCGCCGCACCTGGCAGCGTTTGGTTCGGACCGGCATCCGCGACCGGAGCGGAGTTGCCCGTGCGCACTGTCCGTGTCAGCACTTCATAGCGCAGGCGCGGAATCTGGACTGGAACGGGGTGCTTAGAATCCAGATAGTCGGTCGGCCGGATACGGTTGCCGAACTGCACGCCCGCCACCACGCGCCCGTTGTTGCCGCGCCCCAGCAGCGTTTCGTTCACGCCGCCTTCCAGAGTGAACGCGATTTTATCGCTGATGGGGAAGATCAGGCGTAGAGTGCCGCCCACGCGGTCGCCGGCCGTGGTGCTGCGCAGATACGCCACGTTGCCTTCAAAGTAGTTCCTGCCAAATAGCGGAGCCGTGCCGCTCAAGCCCGCCTGGTCTACCACGCGCAGGTAACGCTCGGTAACCAGATTGTTCATGAAGAGGCCGGAGGAGGTGATGACATTGGCGCGGTTCACGATGGCGTCGTCCAAAAACGCCTTGGTGCCGAACGCGCCGACCTTGCCCCACTTAAACAGGTATTCCAAAGTAAGAGCGCCTTGTCCCAGCGTGCCACCGGTTTGATCGCCCGTCAGATTGATGTGCTTGAAACTGGAGAATAAGCCGGCCTGGAAGCGGCCGATGCGATCCACCAATCCGAAATCGAACTGGCCCTCGCGCTGGCCTTTGTTGTAGAAATACTCGCCTTCGGATTGGAACGCGTAGTTGTTCCCGAAGGGCGCGAAGTACCGGCCCTTGCCGGTGAAGGTCACATCACCAGTATCATTTGAACCGAGGTTCAAGCCCAGCATCTGGAATTTGGGCAACTGCTTTTTCTCCAGCGCGGCAGTTACGGCGTTAGCTACCTCATCGGTGGTCGGGGGCGCCGGCGGCGGTGCTGGCGGCGGCTGGTTCACCCTGCTCGCCATAGAATCTTGATTCTGCTTGAGCCGCGCCAATTCGTCCGCGAGTCTCTTGTTCTGATCCGCCAAATCCATCAGCATGCGCTCGATGGCATCCAGTTTGTCCAAGCGCTTCAGGACTTCACTGCAGCAATCCGCGACGCCCGCTGTGGGGGCCGGCTGCATGGCGCGAATGGCATCGCCCGCCCCGCCCGCGCCCACTGTGCGGCCTTGATCGTCCAGCACGGTAAGCGCGACGCGGCGATTCATCCAGCGCGCTTCGTCGGTTCGCTGGTACGTGTCTTTCTGGCCGGCATACTTCGGGTCGACCTTGCCGCGCGTGCTCACTTCAATCTGATTCGTGCGAGCCCCGTATTTCACCAGGAAATCGCGGACAGCATTCGCCCTCGCCATGCCCAGCTTGGTGTTGTAATTGCTGTCACCGATGGTGTCGGTATGCCCCTCGACTTTTACCTTGTATCCCCCGTTCTTCTGCAGCAACTCGCTGAGCCGGAGCAGGCTGGGGAATCCGTCGACCAGGACGGAGGAATTGTAGTCGAAGTTAATCTCTTCCCAGTCCTCTTTCGTCGCCTGCGTGTCAATTCCTTGCCCGAACAGGCTCACTGCGAGCACTGGAACCGCTAGAATAGCGGCCAATCTTTGAAACATAGGTACCCCTCCTGTTACCTTCAATAAACCCCTGCGTGTGAAGAAGCCGGGCGGATGCGAACGATCCCAACCCAGTCATCGACCGTCATCTGCATGAATTTAGGTCGAAACTCCAGAATACACGCAACAATTTGCAGATACTTCCGTTGGCCCAAGTGTTACGCGCAACCTAACGATTTCTGCGGTTTAGACCCCAAATTTCCGGGTCGGCCTTGCCCCTCGGCCACCCCACCCCCCATAATGAATGCGGGCCTGCCGGACGGGCAGCCGCTGGTCTGCGCGGGGAAACCCAAAGCGGGCGGGAGGAAAGTCCGGTCTCCATAGGGCAACATGCCGGCTAACGGCCGGGGGGACCCGCTCAAAGCGGGTTTTACGGATAGTGCCACAGAAAACTATACCGCCGGGCAGGTAACTGCCAGGTAAGGGTGAAAAGGTGCGGTAAGAGCGCACCGCAGCCGCAGCAATGCGTCTGGCAGGGCAAACCCCATGCGGAGCAAGACCAAATAGGGGAGCAGGAGCGGTCCGCTCCGTTACGACTTCCGGGTAGGTCGCTGGAGCCGGGGAGAGATCCCCGGCCAAGAGGAATGGCTGCCACTCTTCGGTAACGAAGGGTACAGAAACCGGCTTATAGTCCGGCAGGCCCGTTGTGACTCCGCCGACGAATACGGAGCCACTATTTTGGCAGTATGCGCGCTCCGCGCATTGCTTCAGTCTGGAGTCGAGCAACTTCTCTTGACCCAGTGCGAAGCCGCTTCAATTGGGTCAGGATCGCGTGGAAGGGTTTACTCCGATTTCCTGCGAACGGCAAATCTAATTTCTTCAGCCAGCGTCAGTAGCCGGGCTGCGGAATTGTACACTTGCCCCCCCGCCTCCGTTAGACTGATCGCTCGCGAAAACCGGAAGCGATCCAGCAGCAGAGCGCCTAATTCGCGCTCCAGGCACTTGATATGGAACGTTATTGTCGATTGCGAATATCCTAGCTGCAATGCCGCACGGGTAAAGCTCCCAGCGGCAACTACCGCGACAAAGGACTTTAAGTGTTGCAGATCCATCATAGTTGATTGTGTCCCGCGCTTCTCCGGGTTAGAGCGCCGCTTCCCCCTTATCGCCATTACGAATCCGAACGGCCTCCTCGATCGACGAGACGAAAATCTTTCCGTCGCCGATTTTCCCCGATCGAGCTGCCTCGCTAATGGCGCTGACGGCCTGCTCCGCCCGCGCATCCGGGACAAAGATCTCTACTTTGACTTTGGGCAGCAGATCCACTTTGTACTCGGCGCCGCGATATACCTCGGTATGGCCTTTTTGCCGGCCGTGCCCGCGGACTTCTGCGATAGTGATTCCCTCGACGCCGATGGCTATGAGGGCTTGCTTGACTTCCTCTAGCTTATGCGGCTGAATGATCGCTTCAATTTTTTTCATAGGCTCCCGATCTTCTAGCGTTGTAAAAATGCTCTAACGAAACCCGGCACGGGCCGCCCCTGATCCGGCAGCCCGTTTCGGCGCGGGCGGCGCTACGACTCGATGGCATCGCCCGCGTATGCTTCCATGCCCATTTCGGAAATATCCAGGCCGCGGGCTTCGTCTTCCGCATCCACGCGCAGACCGAAAATCGCTTTGATCAGCATCCATGCCGCAAGAGACAGCACAAAAGTGAAGGCGGCTGCGGATAGCGTACCAATGACCTGCTTCCCTAGCAAGCTGGTGCCGCCACCGTAGAACAGGCCATTCTTGGAGACGCTGCCCCCAGGTGTTCCTTCAAACGCGAATAGCCCGAGCGCGATAGTACCCCATATCCCATTCACTAAATGCACGGAGAGCGCACCCACTGGGTCGTCGATTTTCAACTTATCCCAGAAGAGAACCGCGGGCACGGCAACGAGTCCGCCGATTCCGCCTATGATGGCCGCACCCACCGGAGTCACAAAATTGCACGGTGCCGTAATGGCCACCAGCCCGGCCAGCGCGCCATTGATCGTCATAGTGAAATCCGGCGTTCCCAGCATGAGCCAGGCGATTACCGTGGAGGTGAGGATCGCCGCGCAGCAGGCGATATTGGTGGTCATGGCGACGTGGGCAATTGCAAGGGGATCGGCCGCCATGGTAGAGCCGGGGTTGAAGCCGAACCAGCCCAGCCACAGAATCAATCCGCCCAGGAACACCAAGGCCATGCTGTGCCCTGGAATGGGCTGCATCTTCCCGTCGCTTTTGTATTTCCCATTTCGCGGCCCCAAAACTAAAATTCCGGCTAGCCCTGCGGCTCCGCCAACCGTATGCACCACGGTCGACCCGGCAAAATCGAGCATCCCCATGCTGGCAAGCCACCCGCCGCCCCAGATCCAATGGCCGGTGATGGGATAAGAAACACCCACCAGGACGAGGGTAAAGATCATGAACGACTTGTAGTGGATCCGCTCGGCCACGCATCCCGAAACAATGGTTGCCGCCGTACCCGCAAAGACCAGCTGGAAGAAGAACTTCGCCAGGAGCGGCACACCGGTCCAGTTGAGCGATTTGAATATGCCCATGTAGGCATCGCCAATCGCCGGGCTGTTATCGGCGCCGCCCACTAACCATCCGCCCATGCCCATAAAACTGGACCCATCGGCGAACATGATGCCAAAACCGACCACCCAATACGCGATGGCGGAAAGCGCGAATACAACGAAATTCTTGGCCAAAATATTGGTAGCATTCTTAGCGCGGCACAGGCCGGCTTCAACGCAGCCGAAGCCTGCGTTCATCCAGAAAACCAAGAAGGCGGTAACCAGCACCCAGATTGTGTCTACCATCACCTTCAGATCCGCATTCGATGGCCCACTTGCCGGAGCTTGCGCCCATGCGGTGCAGGGCAGCGCCAAGGCAGCCAAGGCCAGATAAGGCAGACGAAGTCGCAACCCCGCCATCTTCATTCCCATTTAAACTATTTCTCCTTTATTGAAGGTCTTAGCGGCAGAGAGAAGACATCTGCCGAAACCCATCCAGGGTACGTGCGGCTTTCCGTAACGTTAAACAACGTTAATTCATATTGGCCCGGTATACAACATTAAGATTTCTATATGTTCAATAAGAATTTTCTATTGTTTCCGCTGATTGCCATGCCGCATTCCTGCTACCCGGAGATCGAGAAGATTCTCAAGATCAGCTCTCGCCAGGAACGGGCAGTTGCCTTCTTCGGATTCATGGCACAACACCGAATACAGCCTAAGGGGTGGCAGGGGAAAATTAGGACCACGTGGGGCAGTCTTCGGATAGCCTGATCGCTGCGAAATGCGGTGCCGAGCACCGATGAGCGTCGTCAGGGGCATGCGTGGTGGAGTCCGGTTGGCCCAAACTCTTCCTTTGCTATCCGTTGCTTCCCCGCCGTCTTGGATTTTTCATTAACAAGTGTTAAGATAAAGATTCTTTCACTTCTGTGAGGCTCCCAGGTTGAGTCCGATATTGGCCAGATGTGAAAGCCAATATTGTGGCCACTTATTACAAAGAGGAGGCTTATGCTTCAGATCCAGTCGTGTGTCGCGGTTGCGGTTTTGGCAACCACACTGCATGCGGCGGACCTGCTGACACTTGATCAGGCGCTGGACCTCGCGGAGCGTAATCATCCGCAACTCCAGGCTGGCAGCGCGCAGGTGGACCTCGCGGCGGCTGGAATCATCACAGCGAAGGCCTATCCGAATCCCGAATCGGCGCTTCTGGCCGGGCGCCAGACCGCGACGATTCCCATTGAATTGGGAGGACCGATACCCGGTACGTCCTATTTCTACTCGTTTTCGCAGCCCCTGGAGTTAGGAGCGCTGCGACCCACCCGCGTACAACTCGCCCAGCGGGGCCGCGAGAGCAGCGAATTCGCTCTCTCGGAAATCCGCCTCGGGGTGCTTTCCGCCGTGCGCCGCGCCTTCTATCAAGTGCTTCACCGCAAGCGCGAGATACAACTTGCCGGCGAACGGTTGAGGATGGTCGAAGACCTGCGGCGGCGGATTCAGGTCCGCGTGGATGTTGGCGAAGCCGGACGCCTGGAATTGCTCCGTGCGGACGCGGAGGCGGCCATCGCGCGGACACTCGCGAATAGTGCGCAATTGCAGCTGGTCACCGCCCTCTCCCAGTTTCGTGCCGCGGTCGCGGCGCCGCTCGCTCCCGATATCGATCTGCAGGGCGAATTCGATGCTACGGTACAAGTTCCCCCGCTAGACGAACTGCGGCGGGAAGTCCTTGAGCGCCACCCCTCGCTCGCTCTTGGGCAGTCGGAAGTGCGTCGCGCCGATGCCCGCATTGACTATGAACTGGCCCTTCGACGGCCGCAGCCGCTGCTGCGCACGGAAATCGATT
>CAZDGT010000498.1:0-1792 GCA_964504905.1 uncultured Bordetella sp.
ATCGCGGAGCGACCAAAAATCCGCATGGCCGCTTCGGCGCGGGCGGCGGGGTCTTCGATCTGCGACAGAGATTGGACGATGGCAGCAAATCGCTCATCGGGCGAGAGCTTCATTAGCCCTTCCGCCGACAGCCCCAGTTCGGAAAGGGTTTTGGCTGCGTTCTTATTGCCGTTGGCGGCAGCGCCGATCGTCTTGTTCATGGTCCGCGCGGCGGTTTCGACGTCCTTAATCGATCCGCCAGCTTGGCCGGCCATGAAGCTGAGCGTTTGGAGCATGTCGCTCCCCATGCTGGTCTTCACCATCGAGTCCATCACGCCGCCGCCGAAGTCGGCAAACGACTTCACTGCGCCGGCCATGCCAGCCAGCCCCGCACCGGCCGCCGCGGTCAGCGAAGCGCCGACCATGCCCACGCGCGTACCGAACGCTTTGAGTTTGCCGGAAACGGCCTGCAACACCTTGTCGGTCTTATCGACGGCGAAGATTTCCCAGAACGCCCCGCCGGCGCGAATGCTGGAAGTGCTCATTTAGGCCGCTCCTGATAAAGCACCAGGTCCTGCGGACGTGCGTACGTAGAGGTTGGGAAACTTCGATCCCATGACGTGCTGCACGGCCGGTTCCATGAATTGGCGGCGCGGGTATTTCGCATTGCGCACGCGCGTGTGCCAGCGATCTCTGCGTTTTCGTCCCACGGGAACCCAGATACCGCGGAGCTGCGAATCGTTGCGGTGGTTGAATTCTTCGTCGCCGTAGAGCTTGCGCCAGAAGCCGCTGGGGAGTGCTCCAAACTGACTGACGAAGTTCAAACCGCCGTGCCGACCCCACACGTCTTGCGCGGCGTTCAGGTCATACGGGAGCCATTTCTCCCGATGCCCCATCACGCCGCCCTTTTCGTGGATACCGGGCACCGTGCCGTGCATCAGTTGCCCTTCGATCACGTGCTTTTGGTTCAGCCGGATCGGCCCGACTATGATGCTGGTTTTGGATTCAAACCCAAAGAGGATATTGCGCAGCGTGGTGACGTTGTCATTCGTGTGCCGATTGGGGGGAGTGCCGGCCGCGGAAGCCTTACGCTTCTTGCCGCCGGACTTCATCGACCGCCGCCCCTGCCTCCGGATGTCGCCGCCAGCGTAGCCCAGGACTTTGCGCGTCTGGTCACTAACCGCGGCTTTGACCTTGGGACGATCAAAGAACGCGTTTTTCAGGTTGTAGTGAACGCCGATCATGTTCGCTTTCGTTGCGCTTTCAGCCGCGCGGTGATTTGATCGGCCAATGCCTTCTCAGCGGCGGCGCGGGCGATCGCCGCCTTTTGCTTTTCCGGGGCGACGAACATGCCCACTGCGGCGCCCATGTTCCCTTTCATGGCCATGCCCTTGTGGGCCTTGGCCGCGTAATAGGGATGCAGTTGCTTGGGGTGGACCGCGCGGCTCTTGGAATCACGCTGGCTGTTGATGACGGCCGCGGCCAGGTTGGCGGTGTGCCACCACTGTTGTTTGTCGCGCCCGTGAAACAGCAGCAGCAGTTGGCGGAGGGTCAGCCGTCGCGGGTCGATCCCGACGAAGCCGGCCATTTCCCAGAGCCACGCTTCAATCTCGAAGTGGGTTTTGGGGCGTTTCTCTTCTTTGCCTTCATCGTCGCCAAGGTCTGCTGGCTCAGTTCCGCTGGGTCGATCTTCGCAAACTCCCGATCCAGTTCCGCCAGCGTCTTCTCTTGCAGATTCTTCCAGGCCTGGAGTAGTTTGCTGATCACGGCCCGTCGTCGGGCATCGGGGAAAAAATCGGTAATCGCCTCCAGG
>CAZDGT010000499.1:0-7548 GCA_964504905.1 uncultured Bordetella sp.
CGGATATATACATTGGCATGATGCACCACCGCACGGTTGCCCGGGCGGACTTCCATTTCCTGCACCCAGCGATCCTCGGTGAATCCCGTCGGGACAATCATGTAGGTGTATTCCACCGTTCCCTTGGCAGGCACCGCAACATCCGCCGGCATTTCCACCACCAAGTCGGGCTTGGGAATGTTCCAGCCTTCCATCCATCGCACCGGAGCAGGCCGGTCTTTGGGATCCCCCTCTGGCGCACCCGCGTCTGCCCAGCGCGCGAGTGTGTCGATCTCTGCCTGGCTCAAGCTGCGGTCATTGGAGAAGTGTCCATACTGCGGATCGGCGAACCAGGGCGGCATTTTCTTGCTCAACACGGCGGCCTTAATGGCTTTTGCCCACGGACGCGTCCCTTCGTAAGTGAGCAGCGCCATGGGCCCAATCTCCCCCGGCCGGTGGCACGTCTGGCAGTTCTTCTGCAGCACCGGCAGGACGTTTTTGTTGAACGTCACGGGCGCGGTGGAAACGTCGGCGGCTATTGCCGCGGTCCCAATCGCTAGAAGCGCCGTGAAAAAGCGCAGCATAGGCTACACCTCCCAATTGAAAACGAGATTATCACGAATAACGCGCAATGCCTACCGCTTCGCGCTCAAATCGTAGTCTTATTGCGCCGAGCGCGCCACGCGATGGCCAGCAGGGCGATGGTCAAGAGCGCGAATGGCGTGCCCAGCAGAGCCACGGCTCGCAGGTCCACGGGACCCTTCATCATTCCCGCGATCCCCAGCATTAACACCACGCCGCCCGCCGCACCAGGAATCACCTTACCGGGACGGATGAACTCCGCGTATATGCCGCACAGACCCGTCACCACCAGCAGCATATCGCGCATATATTCAGCTTACCGTTACTCTTAAGACGAGTGCCTTACAATCGCATTTTGGTCCGCGCCACCAACTGGCTGGGTGACGCCGTCATGTCCCTGCCCGCCCTGCGTGCGCTGCGTGAGCGCTTTCCTTCAGCCGAAATCGCCATCCTGGCGAAGCCATGGGTCGCCGACCTGTATCATCGGGAGCCGTTTTGTGACCGCATGATCCCCTATACGCCCAAGACGCTCGGTGAAAAATGGGGCGCCGGCCGCGCCCTCGCCCGCGAACATTTCGATTGCGCCATCCTTCTGCAAAACGCTTTCGAAGCCGCGGCGGTAGCCTACGTCGCAGGCATTCCGGAGCGTATCGGCTATGCGCGCGACGGCCGCAGCCCCTTACTGACGCGGGCCGTTCCGGTGCCGCGCAAGGGTGAGATTCCGCGCCATGAGCGCTTCTACTATCTGGAACTTCTGCACCGTGCTGGCATCCTTGACGCGTTACCGCAAAATGATTCCATCCGTCTCGATGGAGCTACGCAGTCCCGCGCCACCGGCCTGGCCCGCTTTCGTGAACTCGGCATGGGCGAGACAGTCATCGGGATGAGTCCCGGTGCGGCATACGGCACGGCCAAGCGCTGGCTTCCTGAACGATTCTCCGAAGCTGCCACCAAGTTGGCTGGGGAATTGGACGCCTCAGTCGCCATCTTTGGATCGAAAGACGAGCGCGAACTGTGCGGCACGATCGCAGCCGCGATTCCCGGCGCAGTCCACAATTTCGCGGGCGAAACCACGCTCGCGGAATACATCGATCTCGCCGCCGCTTGCTGCGTTTATCTCACTAATGACTCGGGCGGCATGCACGTGGCCTCGGCGCTCGGCGTTCCTACCGTCGCCATCTTCGGCGCTACCGACGATATCGGCACCGGACCCACCGGACCCCTGGCCCGTGTTGTCCGCGAACCCGTCGAATGCAGCCCCTGTCTCAAACGCGAATGTCCCATAGACCATCGCTGCATGACGCGGGTGAGCGCTGACCGCGTAGCCAGCGTTGCTCTCCATCTAGTAAACCCGTCGCAAACTCCTTGATTTTTCGTGTTGAAATAGAAAGTTGGACACTCGAACTAAGATAGTCGATGCGGCCCAAGCCGTCCGCATCGCCCAATCCGGCGCCACCATTGTCAGCGGCTATTTCGATCCAATGATTGCCTCTCACGCGGAACGTCTTGCGGGTTTGAAGCATCCCGGCATGCCGCTGCTGGTGCTCATCACAACTCCGCCGGATCCGATCCTTCCGGCCGCCGCCCGCGCCCAACTGGTCGCCGGACTCGCGGTCGTCGATTACGTGTGCGACGCTCCAAACGATCTCACACCGCAAATCGCGCTCGATCACGAACACGCCGCCCTTCTTACGAAGCTGATCGATCACGTACACGCACGCCAGCAGGCTACGTCCTGAACGCAATGGAGGACTTTCGGATATTGGCGGTGCGGCTCAGCTCCATGGGCGACGTGATCCACACGCTGCCCGCCGTCGCCAGCCTCAAACAAAGCTTCCCCCGCAGTCGCGTGACCTGGTTGATCCGCCCGCGCTGGGCACCATTGCTCGAAGGCAATCCCTCGGTGGATGAGGTCATTCCGCTGGAACGCTCGTTTGCCGCGGCGTTTGCCGAAGCCCGCCGTCTTCGCGCGCGCCATTTCGATCTGGCCATCGACTTTCAAGGTCTCATTCAAACCGCTGCGTTGGCCGCGGGCGTCAAGGCCACCAAACTCGCCGGCTTCGACCGCAGACGCGTCCGCGAGCGTCCCGCCGCTCTGTTCTATTCGTCCGAAATCGAAACGCATGGCGAACATGCTGTCGAACGCAATCTCGAGCTCGCCGTGGGAGCGGGAGCATCCCAGATCGTGCACTCCTTCCCGTTGCCCGCAGGCGCGCCTGAGGGCTCGCTGCCTGAAGGCAGGTTTATCCTCACCAGTCCGCTGGCGGGATGGGGCGCGAAGCAGTGGCCCCTCGATCGCTGGTCGGAACTGGCCGCCCTGCTGGATCTCCCGCTCGTCGTGAACGGACCGCCGGATGCCGCCGCGACGCTGCGACAGATCCGTGGTGCGCACGTTCATCTCTCGGGGCTATCAGGGTTGATTGATGCTACCCGCCGCTCCTATGCGGTGGTAGGAGTAGACAGCGGACCACTACATCTCGCAGCGGCGCTTTCCAAACCCGGCGTCGCCGTCTACGGACCCACGAATCCCGCGCGCCACGGACCCTACGGCGGGACCATTCGTGTACTGCGCAGTCCGGATGCCGCCGCCGATTACACCCGGCGTTCCCAGCCCCACGCCAGTATGTTCGCGATTACACCCAGGATGGTGGCCGATGCCCTCGCCGCCGCGCTTGAAGCGAAGTCCGCAGGTTGTCCCGCGTGAGTTTTCCCAAGCCTTACGCCGATGCCGTTGCCCGGCTCCGTGTTCCCTTTGGATTCGTTCTCGTGGCCGCCTTCTTGTGGCTTTCTGCGCCAACACTTGAGTCGCTCGCCGCCGGACTTCCGGTGTCGATTCTCGGTCTGGCATTACGCGGCTGGGCGGCCGGCCACCTACAAAAGGATAGTGTCTTGACCGATAGCGGGCCCTACTCTTGGGTGCGCAATCCGCTGTATCTAGGTACGCTTGCCACGGCCGCGGGATTTGTAATTGCCTCGCGCCGGTGGGAATTGGGTGTCTTGTTCGCGGCCGTGTTCGTGTTCATCTACCTGCCGGTTGTCAATCTCGAGGAGCAGCATCTCTCCCGCCTCTTCCCGGCCTATGCGGAATATACGCGGCGTGTTCCTCAGTTGATTCCCTGCCCGCCGCGCCAGAAATCCGCCAAGCACTTTCGCTGGAGCTTGTACCGCCACAATCGCGAATACCAGGCTCTATTGGGTTTTTTGGGGGGAGTTGCGCTTCTGTTATGGAAAGCTCTGCGCTAACTACTGCCCGATTTCTACAGTTGCCCGCATGTCCTGCCAGTCCGGCAATGCCACCGGACGCGTCACCTGCTGAATAGTGCTGGTCATATCCTTCGATTGGTAAGGACCGAGGTTGGGCGCAGCGAACTGGAAGCGGCAGAGTGGCGGCTGCCCCGCCTTGGCGTCAGCCGCATATAACGTGACGTAGACCGTCACTCCGTTAAAGCGCGACGGCGTGTGATTCACCACCAGGTATTGGATCTCCGACTTTGCCGGATCCATCTGTATGCGGAAACCCGTGACTTCGATGGCTTTCGCGAGCGGCGATACCGTAGCGGCGCTTGCTGGCGCTGGGGCGGGCGTCTCGATTTCTTTGGCGGGCGCCTGTTTGGCATCGGCTGCGGGATGGACCAAGGAAACCACACTGGTAAGCCCCGCGCCCAAGAGCGTCCCAATGATCAGGGCGCTGGCCATCCACCCCGGTATCAAAGGCTTTTTCACGTGCAGGAGTCCGGGCGGGATGGAAGTCAGCTCCCGGTCCATGAACTTGACCAGCCGGCGGGTCAACATCGGTCCCGGCAAGGTCGTCCGCGGACCGCATTCCTTTTTGAGAAGCTGAACCTGCGGAACAGCGGGTTGCAAGGGATGCTCAGCCAAAGGCGAGTAGTCGCCCAGTGGCGCCAATAATGGCGCGGGTTCCCAAACGGGCGTTCCCGGGCGGGCCAATGCACCCGGCTGCGCCGGCAGTGCCATCAGTTTCGCCCCTAAGGGCCGGGCCACGGCCTGTGGCGCAGCTTCCACACGGAGACGTAGTTTCCGCGTTACCAGCGGTGGTTCCGGGGCCGGTTGACGATGTTGCACAGGTGGCGTCAACGGCTGCCTGGCATGCGCGCCGGCCGGCCCGAGTTCCGCAATAAATGCCCGCAGCGACGGAGGGATGGCAGGCACCGCCATGGGCCGCAGTTTCGCAGAAAGAGGCGGCTCGGGTTCCATCGAATCCAGCATCGCCGCCAAATGATCGAGCGGATCACCGCTGGCGCCCGAGCCGAATTGCGGCAGCGATAACTCCCCTGCCTCCGGCTCCGCCGTGCGATGCGAGTTCTGTGCTACACGTGGCGCCCTGCCCTCCAGGTGGCTGGCCATCGCGGGCGGCTGGTCCTCAACCAGCGCCGCTTCAGGCATCGGCGAAGCTGCCGGCGTCGGTGTCGCCGCTGGTGTCTCTAGGGTCGGCGCCGGCCTAGCCGCCGGCGCCCCGACTTCCCGAGCCACCACCGCTGCGGATTCGTTCCTTGCGCGCGCGGGCGCTTCCACTTCACCCGCGAGCGCACTTTCCACTGTGGCTGCAACCGGATCGCAGACCGGGCACTCCCGTACTGTGGGAGCTATTTCGCGGCCACACTCCGGGCAGATCCAATGGAACATGCATCTAATCTACACTCAGAACCTATTTATGCCCTTCGGTTACACACCCTACCGCAGACACCTAGGAACCTTAAAACGGGTAAGGATTCCATCTCAGGGCATTGGCCGCGAGATGCCGCCCGCTCTCCGGCGCGCGAATTTACGCCACGCGAAAAATGCTATCGCCAGCGCGATCCCAATGCCTGAGGCGTAAAGAAGATACCGGTGAACCAAGTCAGCCACGGTGCGCCACTCTTCGCCAAGCACATATCCTAGCGTGAGGAACACCGCAACCCAGGTAGCTGCACCTGACCATGCATATAAGAGAAACGCATGGAATTCCAGCTTCGAAGCTCCCGCTATAATCGCTGTAAAATGGCGTACCCCCGCGATGTAGTACCCCCCGAAGAGCGCCCAATGGCCACTATGTTCGAACCAGCGGTGGACCCGCTCCAGATGCTGGTCATTTACATGGAGGTACCGGCCAAAGCGATGCACCACGCCGAGTCCAGCAGTCCGCCCGATGAAGTAACTGACCGTGATGCCGCAGCAGGCTCCCGCCAATGCCGCCAGATAAGTTCCGGGCGCGCTCAGGGTGCCGCGGGAAATGAGGTAGCCGCAGAAGACCAGCAGGGTCTCATCGGGTACGGGCAAGCCCACAATGCCCAATACCAGGAGCCCAAACAACGCACCGTACCCGTACGTCGTCACCCATTCGAAGACCGCCTCCATCTGTCCCACGATAGCGCAGTCGGAGAGCGCGTCCTCCCAACGGGCAGGCGGTGACGGCGAGTCTGGCTAGTTGCTTCTGGGCGTGGCAACCGCCGGGGCGGCGCGGAAGAATTCCAGGAACTTGCGCTTCCCCGATTCCTCTTTCGGGCCCGCTTCATCCATCAGTTGCGCCGCAAACTCGGCAAAGCTCTTCCCCAGTTCCGTATCGGCTTTCAGGAGTTTGCCTTCTTCCACGGCGCGATTGACCGCCACGTAGTCATTCGTGAAGACACGCGTCACAGGCATGCCCAGCATATCCTCCACTTGCTCTTTGGAGAACTGCGAATTCTTGCGCATCCGGTTGAGGATGATAGAGACCCGCGCGCTTAGGCCCAGATCCTTCAAGAACAGCATTTTTTCACGCGCCAGATGCAGCGACGGAATTTCGCTTGTGCAGACCAGCAGTATACGCTTGGATTCCTGCATCAACTCAATCGAATATCTCTCCAGATTCCCCGACAAATCGAAGCAGAGCACTTGATACGTGCGTCGCATGAATGTAGTCAAGTGAGCTAGCTGTGCGAGATCAATGCGAAGGTTGGGATTGATGCGGCCTGCATGAAGCACGTCCAATCCCTGAATGGTTGTGACCAGTTGGGGCCAGAGGTTCTCATCCAGTTCCTCGGAACGCTGCGTGGCATCCGGCACTGAAAACTCATTGTTCAGCTTCAGCATGAAGCGTAACATGCCGGAACTCAAATCGAAATCGGAAAGCAGCACGCGCGTGTTAGGCCTGCGCGCCAGGGCCGCGCTCACGTTCGCCGCTATCGTGGAAGTACCTACACCGGCCTTCGAAGGCAGGAAAGAAAAGAGCTGGTTGGTCGCTTCATGCACCACCGGCCGCCGGTCCAGCAAGGTCTTGATATGGGCCAAGGAGTCCAGGATGGCCTTGCGTTCGAATGGCTCTACCAGAAGTTCACGTACACCTGCCCGCATGGATTGACGCAGTACTTCCGGATCCATCTTCTCGTCAAAGGCAACGATCTGCACCGTGTTGGCCTGACTCTCAATAAGTGTGACGATTTCGAGAGCCTTCTCCACTGACCCGAAATCCACGAACAAAACCTCGGCCGCATTGGTCCGCACAGATCGGATCAGATCGACCGCCTCGGGGTAGGAGTCAAGTTTGCGGCTTATGGTGATGTGCCCGGTCTCTTCGAGTGCCACGACCAGCCGGTCGCCTAATTTTTTGTTAGCCGAGATAACGATACTGCGGAACAATTTTGCCTCCCATTTGCCACTCACTGGATAGATCGGCTGGAGTGGCCGTAATTCACTCCAAGGAATCCGGGAGAAATACCTTAGGGCCCGTAAGGTGTTCACCCGGGAACCTTAGACGGATCTGGCAGAAACCAAAAGAGCTAGTTCGGGCTAGGTGTCGCGAGCGCGGCCGCGCTGGTTGGCCGGTAACAGCAAGCTCACTACAACAGTAACGGCAAAATTGAGGCACAAGGCCACGAAACCGGCATTCACGCCAGCGATCGGGTCGAACTTGGCAAGGATCAAGAATGTGGCGAAGGCTACCCCGGCCGTCAAGCCGCTAAAGACGCCCTGCATCGTAACCCGCTTCCAAAACAGTCCCAGCACCACGCC
>CAZDGT010000500.1:0-3830 GCA_964504905.1 uncultured Bordetella sp.
TCAGATAGTCAATGATCTGCTCCAGCTCCGGAGCCGTCGCATCGGCGCCCATATCCTTCATGGAATAAACCAGGTTCGCCCAGTCTTCGCGCGAGTAGCGCAAGCGCGGGATCGATTCGATATCGTGGCACTGCGTACATACCTTTACCAGCGTGTCTTTTCCCGGACCGGCAGGCAGGTCCTGCGCCCAGGAAAGCGGGGCCAGGGAAACAAACAGCAACAACAGAGAAATTCGGATAAGGGTTTTCATTGGCGTTCTCGCGTTCAACCTCTTCGGCGATATTATCTCACAGCGAGCGTGGCGCTTTTCCAATAGGCGGGCAGGCCCTTCCTGGTATCCCGCAGGATTTCCAGGATGGCCCGGCGGTCGATGGCGGAAAGCCCTTGGTAGCGCTTCGATTTGTCCTTCTCGGTCAGTACGTCAAACAAGCGCCGGTAGATCCGCTGCCGTGCGCCCTCGGGCATCCCGTCAAATGCTTCGCTGTAGATCATATAACTGAGCGGATAGCGGAACAGCCGGGTTTGCAGGTCCAGATCGCGCAAGGAGCGTCCTTTACGATCCGGCAGACCGGCCTTCTGGAAGGATTCGGCAAACCCCGACGTGCCCTTGATCGGCGCGTCCAATTTCGCTTCGTCGACGAAGAGCATGTACTGCAGCATCTCTTCCACGGCGGAATCGATTCGGTGGCGCGTGGACTCGCTCATCTCGTCGGCTCGCTGGTGGTAAGCCTGGTTGAACTTGGCCTGATCGCGCAGCGCCATCGCTGTTTCATAACCTACGCGCGTGATCAGGTTGGTGATGCGAGTCTGGTGCTCCAGAGTCATCAGAGCGACGATGTCACTGTGCGGCGTGAGATAGGCTCCGGTCTCGAACTTGCCGGTAAGGTCCGTGACGTTCAATCCTGCGGCGCCTTCCAGCTTTTCCGGATGTTCGCGGTCGCGGACCACGGCGTTCCCCATGTGTGTCACGTCGCCGTGTGTGCCGGTGACATACCAGCCTCCCCAGCGATCTTGAAGAGGGCTGCGATGATCCGTGAAAAAGTCGCCCGCCTGAAACACCGGCATGCCGGACGGGTCGGGATATACAGAGCGGATTAGTAACCCTGGGACCCCCAGAGTTGCCCCTGCGTCGTGACATTGCAGGCAACTGGTATCGCGACGTTCAAAATGGGGCTTCGCCACCTTCTCTTGATCCAGCGTGTAGAAGACCGGGCCCAGCTTGGGATCCACGGAAGCGAATTCCAGGACCTCACTGTTGCGGACGAAGCCCACTGCGGTGGAATCGTTAAAGTACAGGGCACGCGGCATCTTGGGCGAGATAAGAGTCGCCTGAAAACTAGTCTTGGAAAAAACCAGTACCTGTGACTCCACGGGTATGTTCAACGTTTGCAGGACACTCCGCAGGTAACCCTGCTGGTCGTCGAAATTCAACTTCACTTCGCCGCGCGCGATCTTTTGGTTCAGGAGCTCCACCGGATCCGTGGCGGGGCGCTTTGAATAGCGCACAGTCTCGTCATCCAGGGGCAGGATATACGATCCGCTCAGGTCCGCGAAGGCGACCGCTGCGGCACCGAAAGACAACGCCAAATAAATTTTAGAGCGGTTCTGCATGGAGGGGCCTCACAATGGGGAGGAGTTTAACTTCGCCGCACAGCGGCCGGATGGGTGACGCTTCATCGAGAAGGTCCGCCAATTTCGTCGATGAAAACGCTTCCTCGATCTGCTGCATGGCGTCGTCGAGTTTACGGTGCAGCGAGCAAAGGCGCACGCCGTGAGCCTTGATCCCCAGCGGGCATGTCTTGATGCGCTTGATCGGCTCGACGGCCTGTACCACGTCAAAGATAGAGATGTCGGCCGGATCCCTGGTGAGATGGAAGCCGCCGTTCTTGCCGCGCTGCGCATGCACCAAACCGGCCCGGCCCAAGGAGTTCAAAACCTTGAACAGATAGTCGATGGGGACTTTGGTCTCCGTGGCAATTTGCTGCGCCGTCTGGGCGGCCCCCCGGCGCATGGCCAGCAGAACCATGGAGCGGAGAGCGTACTCAGTGGTCGTTGAAAACATCCGAGTACAGAATAGGATAACTGGATAAAGATGTCCAGTTATTTAATTTTACCGCGCCTTCTTGAGTTCTACACGAATGGCCTTCAGCGGCTTATCATCCGTGTTTTCAAGAAAATGACCTTGATCGACGGGCAGCCAACGCGTGAACCCATCGGGTCTGGTTCCCATGTCGCGCGTCTTCCCGTCCTCGGTATGCTCGATCATGTGTGGCGAGGACTGCAGATAGATCACGGCCGGAAAGCGGTGCACGTGCATCGGCTCCTGCGTGTGCGGAGGCACCGAGACTTCGAGCACACGCACTTCGTCATTCTCCAGCAGGATCTTGTGATTTCCCGGTGCGGCCGTGGTCGCATCCTTGGCCGGCGTCCACCATTTATCGAAGTTGCTGGCGGCGCTCTGCGCAAACAACCCCGCCGCGAATGCCACTAACGCGATTCCAAATTTTTTCATTGGGACTTCCTCTTCGGGAAGAGTAACACGCTTCGCGCCTGCCACCCTCAGGTGCTAAGATCACTTTCGAGCCAAACAAAAAAACGCGATGACTGTCAATTACCTGGCGCTCGTGGACAAGTTGCCTAAGATGTCGCCGCTCACCATGCAGATGCTGCGGGTGTTGACCAATCCGGATTGCAGCGTCGGCGAGCTCACGGACATCGCGGGAAAAGACGCCGCACTTTCCGCGCGCATCCTGCGCACCGCAAATTCCGCGTCCTTTGCACGCCTGCAAACCATTACGTCCGTTCGCCACGCCATCACGATACAGGGGATTGGGTTGCTGCGGAAATTCGTTCTGGGCGCATCCCTATCGAATCTCTTCTCGCGAATCAAAGGATCGGGACTCTTCTCGATGCTGCGTTTCAACCTCCATTCGGTGGCCACCGGAACATTGCTGGAGATACTAACCGAAGAAATGCCGGTCGAGAACGCGCACCAGGCCTTCATCGCAGGAATGCTGCATGACGTGGGACAACTGGTGTTCGCGGTCAATTGCCCCAAGGAATACGATCAGGTCCTGGAGCTAGCCGCCGTCACCGGGGAATCGCGCGTGGTATGTGAACGCAAGTTGTTGGGTATCGATCACGCCGAACTGTCGGCGCTGGCGATCCGCAGGTGGGGGCTTGATGAGGAACTCGCGCACGCCGTGTCGCTGCATCATGAGGGTGAGGCGCAAGGAGAATCCAGGAGACTAAGGCTAAGCCTTGCAATCAAACAGGCCGACGAATTCGTAAATTCGCTTGGGATCTCAGTTTTGCCGCCGGTATCCGACAGTCATGCCCCGCATATATTTGCGTTTGACGATTTTCCGTTTTCTGATGAGCGTGTTCGCTCCCGCTTTGAGGAGGAGTGGCTCAAGCTCAGCGATATGTTCAAATGATCGCCGTCAACTATTGCGGGCCCGCTTACTGTTCGCTCGCCGCGATTTTGGCCTACTCTTGCCCTTGAGATTGAGCGCCACTGCGGCGCGGATGAGGTCCTTCAAGGCCGCCTCATCAACCTTGCTGCCTTCCGGGATGTCGATGGCGCGCCGGACATTCCCGTCGAGGCTGGAGTTGAATAACCCCGAAGGGTCTGGCAATGCAGCACCCTTGGCAAATGTCATCTTAACGACCTTCTTGTAAGTCTCTCCAGTGCAGACGATGCCGCCGCGGGACCAGACGGGAGTCCCCATCCACTTCCACTCTTCGACGATTTCAGGGTCTGCCTCGTGTATGATTTCGCGGACCTTCGCGAGCGTCTTGCCGCGCCAGTCCCCAAGTTCCTTGATCTT
>CAZDGT010000501.1:0-3719 GCA_964504905.1 uncultured Bordetella sp.
ACGCCGCGCCCGTAGGACTTGACGATCTGCAGATCCCGGTCGTCCACCCACACCTGGCCGGAAAAGTAGCGTTGGTTCGGCTCCAACTTCTTGGGTTTCACCGCGAACACGTAACACCCGATCTCATCCACGTTCTGGTGACCCAGGTAGCGGATCAGATATTTGGGCAGGTCCGGGGTTGTCAGTACGAACGGCTGGACGCTGCGCATGTCCTCCAGGTCCTCCGGAGTCAGCGTAATGTTCCGAAGCGTAGGCACGGGCGACCGGACCACATGTTCGGTGCGCTTGCCTTCGGCGCTGAACACGATGTCGGAGATTGTCTCCCAACGGCCCATGATGGCTCCATTGTCGTCGAGTTCCTGAATGCGAGCGCTTTGGCGGTAGGTGTAGACTTCGCGCGCCTTCGCGAATTGGGCTTCTTTGGCCGCGAACTTCTGCACGATGTCGTCTATCTGCGCCTGGGAAAGGTCGTACTTGTTCTGGGCGGCCAGCGTCGCCGCGCCCAAAACCAGTATCGCGCCGGAATGGGTAAGACCTCTGCGCATATCTACTTCTTACTATAATCCTGACGAAGCGGGGCGGGAAGAGGTTTCACGCCAAGATCCCCTTCGCGATGGTTAACCGCTGCATGTTGCTGGTGCCTTCGTAGATACGGCCAATCTTGGCGTCGCGGTAAAGCTTCTCCACAGGAAAGTCCTTGGTGAACCCGACGCCGCCGAACACCTCGACCGCCCGCGAGGCTACACGCTCGGCAACCTGGGACGCGAAATACTTGGCCATGGCGGCCTCCGTCACAAACGGAAGTCCGGCGTCGCGCAAGCGCGCGGCATTGTAAGTCATCAAACGGGAGGCCTCGACATCCACCGCCATCTCAGCCAGATCGAACTGCACGCCCTGGAATTCCGCGATGCGTTTGCCGAACTGCTTGCGCTCCTTCGAGTACGCCAGCGCGTGATCGAGCGCCCCCTGTGCCAACCCGGTCATCTGCGCTGCTATGCCAATGCGACCTTCGTTCAGCGTCTCTATCGCCACCTTGTATCCCTTACCCACGTCGCCGAGGATGTTCTCTTTGGCGACGTGGCAGTCGTCCAGAACCACTTCACACGTGGACGAAGCCCGGATGCCCAGTTTGTCTTCTTTTTTAGCGACGCTGAGGCCCGGCGATGTGCGATCCACCAGGAATGCCGTGATGCCGCGATAACCCTCCGCAGGATCGACATTCGCGAAGACCAGGAAAAGCCCCGCCTCGGCTGCGTTGGTGATCCACAGCTTGCGCCCCGTTATGCGGTACGCGCCGTCGTCCTCGATTGCGCGTGTCGTTAGCGCGAAGGCGTCCGACCCCGACCCCGCCTCCGAAAGCGCATAGGCTCCCACCGTGTCGCGCCCCAAGAGGGGAAGGTAACGGCGCTTTTGATCTTCATTTCCCCAGCGCTGCAGTGCCGCGTTGCAAAGGGTGTTCTGCACATCGACGATCACTGCCGCGGAGGGGTCGACCTTCGCCAATTCCTCAATCGCCAGAATGGACTGGAAGAAGCTGCCGCCCTGCCCGCCGTATTCTTCCGCGACATCCACGGCCATCAAGCCGAGTTCGAACAGTTCGTCCAGCAGTTCTTTGCGGAAGACGCCGGATTCGTCCATCTGCCGCACATGCGGCGCCAGCCGCTCCCGCGCGAACTGTCCGACAGTCGATTGAAACAGCTCCTCTTCGTCACTCAGGCGTGTGAGGGGCTGCATACGTCTATTTTAGCCGGGACAGTACACGCAATCACCATCGCTTCGTGCCCGCGGTCCCCGGGGTACAAAGGGCGATTGAGCGTACTGACCCAGGTTTGACCAGACAGGATTTGATCGGGCTTTACACTGGACAAATGGACGATCTGCAGAGTTTGGCGGCTGCCCTCCGTGCGCGTAAAGTGTCTTCGCGCGAACTGGTGCAGCAGTCATTGCGCGAAATCGAGCGCCTGGATTCCAAGTTGAACGCCTTCATCACAGTGACCGCCGACGCTGCCCTGGCGGAAGCCGGAACACGTGATCGAGAACTAGCTCGCGGTTTCGACCGGGGACCGTTGCACGGAATTCCCATTGCCCACAAAGACTTGATGCGGACCAAGGGCGTTCGCACTACAGCTGGCTCGAAGATTTTCGCCGACCACATTCCCTCGCGAGACGCGGCGATTGTCACCAAACTCCGTGAGGCGGGTGCCGTTTCATTGGGCAAGACCGGCCTGCACGAATTGGCCTACGGAATCACTTCGAATAACCCGCACTTTGGCGCGATTCACAATCCTTGGGACCTGGCACGGATTCCCGGCGGATCGAGTGGCGGTTCCGCCGTGGCCGTGGCGGCGGGTATTCTGCCGTTTGCGACCGGCAGTGACACCGGCGGCTCGATTCGCATACCGGCGTCGTTCTGCGGAATCGTGGGTCTGAAGCCAACCTTCGGGCGGATCAACATTCGTGGCGTATTGCCGCTCGGTTTCTCGCAGGATCACTTGGGGCCGCTGACCCGCACAGTCCGCGACACCGCGATTGCGTTTCAAGCGATGGTGGAGGATCCGACCGGCTATGTACCCCCTGCGGATCCCGATCTGACGGGATTGCGCATTGGCTTGCCCACCAACTTTTTCATGGAGAGAGTCGAGCCCGAAGTTGAATCCGCCGTCCGCACCGCGTGTCAAACCGCTGCCGACCGAGGCGCGCGCATCATTGAGATTAATGTGCCCGATATGGAGGCTCTGCGTTCTGCCGCCGCCACGTGCTTGCTTGTGGAAGCCGCGGCTACCCTCCGCCTCTATCTTGATCGCCGCGCCGACTTCGGCGCGGACGTACTGGCGCTGCTCGATCAAGGCAAAACGATTCCCGGTATCGACTACATCGAAGCGCAGCGCACCCGCCGCCGCATTGGTCGTCAGTTCGCCCAGTTGTTCCAGCAGGTGGATTGTATGTTCACGCCAGCCACGCCGATCACCGCGCCTAAGATTGGGCAAACGATTCTTGAGATTCGTGGAGTGCCTGAAGAGGTCCGCGCCGCCGCCACGCGGCTTACAAGGGTTATGAACGCACTGGGCTTGCCCGCCATCTCGATCCCTTGCGGTTTCAGCAAGAGCGGTCTGCCCATTGGCTTGCAAATCATCGCCGCAGCCAAACAGGAAGACCTTCTGTTGCACGTCGCGGCCGCGATGGAAGATTCGTTAGACTTGTCGGCGCGTCACCCACAGCTATAGATAACTGGCCCTGCCGCCAACTTTCTCAACGTCGCGGGACGCGTACGATACAGGGGATTCACTGCAATTTTCCGCAGTTCCTTGTCGGCCGCGCGCCCGATCTCCGGCGATTCGGGGCGAAAGCCCAGCTTGTAATAGAACCAGAACGAGCCGGCTTCTATGGCTTCCTCATTTTCGTGCCCCAATTGATACGGATCTACCAAGAACGACGCTACCTGGAAGCGCTCGCGGAACAATTTCAACAGACGCGCGTACAGCCAAGCCGTCTCGCCCTGGCGAAACGTGTAGTACAGATTAAAACCAACCTCCATGCGGCCGCCTTTTGACGATCGGGGCCACAACACCTCGACGTAGCCGATGGGTACTCCGTTCTTGAAGTACATGCCGCAGCAGTAATCGCGCCTCGCTAATTTCCACTTGCTCGCGACACCAAAGAAGTAGAAGTCGATTCCCCGGCCGAGATCGGCGTGAAACAGGTTGGTTTTAATCTGTACT
>CAZDGT010000502.1:0-1719 GCA_964504905.1 uncultured Bordetella sp.
GATCCGGGCGATGCTGACCGCCGTTGCACCGGCGGACGCCCTGGCTACGTTCGAATGGCTGGACCGGAAGGCGGCGGGAGATGAGGGGCGGTATGAAGGCTTCCGGCGAGCGTATGTCCGAGCGCTGATCCTGGAGATGGAAGGCAAGACCGGCGATGCCCGCACCACGCTTGAGGAACTGACGCGGCAGATGCGGACAGCCGGATTTCACGGACGATTGGAGAACGATGTTGCTGAGGCTTTGCGGCGGGTGGGGCGTTAGACGGTTTGGCGGGCTGCGATGGGCGGCGATCCTGCTGCCGGTGGCCGCGGCCGGCCAGTTCGCTCCTGGGTACGTGGATCCGGAGCCTGTGTTGCGTGCGGCCGAGCTTGCGATTGGGGCCGACCGGCTGAAATGCGTCACGCTTTCGGGGAGCGGGTATTCCGGCGCCGTTGGGCAGCAGAAGGAGATGGGCTGGAATATCGATTGGCCTCGCGGCGAGGCGCTGGCCAACTACACGCGCACGATGAACTGGGAGAACGGGACGTCCCAGGAGACGTTTGAGCGCAAGCCCGGCCTCAATCCGGCGTCGTGGAAGTATGGCAGTGGATGGCAGGGCGGGACTCCGCTGCAGCAGCATCCGCGGCAGATGTTTGCCGTGAACGGAAAATTTGGCTGGCATGTGGATGGGGCGGGCGGGAAGCCCGTGGCTGCGCCGCCGGAGGATGCCGAGCGCTGGCAATTGGATCTTTGGATGAATCCGCATGGGTTCCTGAAGGCCGCGCGGAAGCCGGGTGCGAATCCGCGGGCGGTGTGGCGGTGGGAGTTGGGGGAATCGGGCCGCGACGGCGCGACGACGGTGCCGGAGAAGATGACGGTGGTGTCGATCACGGTGATGGGCAAGTATCGCGTCGACGCCACGATCAACAAGGAGCACATGCTCCAGCGCATCCACACGTGGGTACCTGATCCAGTGCTCGGCGACATGAACTACGAGCACGAGTTCACCAACGAAAGTTACGTGGATATCGGCGGCGGGGTGAAGTTTCCGACGGGATGGCACCATCATGACGGGTGGGACGACAACTTCGGCGTGCAGGCCGCGAGCGCGGGGCATAACGGGTTCGGCGGCACCTTTGCCAAGATCACCGCGAACGCGTGCCCGGATGGATTGGCTGTTCCGGAGGCGGTGCGTGCGGCGGCATTCCCGGTGCGCGTGGATGCGCAGAAGTTAGCCGATGGCGTGTATCTGCTGGGCGGCGGGTCGCACAACAGCGTGGCGGTGGAGTTCCAGGATTACATCGCCGTGGTGGAGGCTCCGCTCGATGAACGGCGAAGCCTGGCCGTGATCGAGAAGATTGTGGGGCTGATTCCGAACAAGCCCATTCGCTTCGTGGTGAACACGCATCAGCATTTCGATCACATCGGCGGACTGCGCACGTACATGCACATCGGCGCGACGGTTGTGACGCACTGGAAGAACTTCGATTTCTACCGGCGCGATGTGCTGAATTATGCGCCGCGGACGCTGGAGCCGGACATGGTGTCGCTGTGGCCGCCGACCGAACTGGCGGAGGGCTACCAGTATGAGACCGTGCGCGAGAATTACGTGCTGAGCGACGGCACGCGCAACCTGCACATTACGTACGTGCAGCCGCTGGGGCACGCGGAGGGCATGCTGATGGCGTATCTACCGAAGGAGAAGATCGCCATTGAGGCGGACCTGTACGATCCAGGGA
>CAZDGT010000503.1:0-2378 GCA_964504905.1 uncultured Bordetella sp.
CCGCGCTTATATTTCCGCATTGGACTGGCTGTATGATCCGGCCAATAAGGTCGAGGCGATCGCGCTCCTACGCAAGAATCTCCCGAATATGTCTGAGGAGTTGGCAGCGATGTCCTACGAAATCCTCCTTGATCCGAAAAAGGGCTTCACGCAGCGAGCTGAACTTGATCTGGAGGGCGTCAAGACGGTACTGGCTTTGCGTAGCGAATACGGTGAGCCACGCAAATCGCTAACCGATCCGGCCAAGTACGTCGATCTACAGTTCTACGAGAAAGCGCGCAAGCAATAGTGCTCAGCGACGTCCGCGCCATGACACTCCAAGTTAAGTTGGTTGCGCGTTCCGTCCAGTTTACCACAATTGCCGCCGCCTTGTTGGGCGGCGGTTCTTTTCGAAGGTTGCTTATGTGAGTTAGCTAAGATTTAATCTGACAGCGGTGTCCTATCCCCCCGGCGAATCGTAAGCCGAGGCGGGGCGCGGAGCGGTCGGGGTGGCGAAGCGCCCCGCCTCGGCGATTGGAGGACACCATGACGACCGAACAGAAGATCATCCGTGCCAAGGTTGGACTGCTGGAACTCGCCAAGCAGCTCGGCAATGTCAGCCAGGCCTGCAAGATGATGGGTTACAGTCGCGACAGCTTCTACCGCTTCAAGGAACTCTACGACAAAGGCGGGGAACTGGCGTTGCAGGAGATCACTCGCAAGAAGCCGGTGCTCAAGAACCGCGTGCCGCAGGAGATCGAAAACGCCGTGGTTTCGCTTGCCGTCGAGCAGCCGGCCTTCGGCCAGGTCCGTATCGCCAACGAGCTTCGCAAGCGCGGGCTCAGCGTCTCACCCGCCGGCGTGCGCTGCGTGTGGCTGCGCCACGATCTGGAGACCATGAAGAAGCGGCTCAAGGCGCTGGAAGCCAAGAGCGCCCAGGAAGGCCTGGTGCTGACTGAGGCGCAGGTCGTCGCGCTGGAAAAGGCTAAGACCGAGAAGGAGGCGCATGGCGAGTTTGAGAGCGAACATCCGGGATATTGCGGCGCTCAGGACACCTTCTATGTCGGCAACATGAAGGGTGTGGGCCGCATCTACCAGCAGACCTTCATCGACACCTATAGCAAGGTCGCCTTCGCCAAGCTTTACGATCGCAAGACGCCGATCACCGCGGCCGATATCTTGAACGACCGTGTGCTGCCGTTCTTCGATGACCACGGCGTTGCTTTAAGCCGGGTGCTGACCGACCGGGGCACGGAGTATTGCGGCAATCCAGAGCATCACGAATACGAGCTCTATCTCGCCGTCGAGGACATCGATCATACCCGGACCAAGACCAAGAGCCCGCAGACCAACGGCATCTGCGAGCGCTTCCACAAGACCGTGCTCAACGAGTTCTACCGCGTCGCATTCCGCAAAAAAGTGTATCGTTCAATCGACGAGCTGCAGGCCGACATCGATCTGTGGATCTGTGAGTACAATGAGGCGCGGCCACATCAAGGACGCTGGTGCTTCGGAAAAACGCCGATCCAGACCTTCCTTGATGCAATGCCGATCGCAAAGGAGAAAATGATCGCCGCCTGACGACATCGGACAGCAAACCCGATCGCTCAACCAGGCGCCGACTGTCAGATCAAGTCGCTGCTAATACACCCCAGATGAGCAGCTTTCCCGGAGCGCCCGCCCCGCTCATCCTGTCCGCGCCCCAAGCAACCCCCGCGGCCGCACGATCAGGACCACGACGAGGAGCAGATAGGGAAGCAGCGGCGCGATCTTGGCCGGACTGATTTGCATCAACTGTGCCAACACCGAACCCGGCGGGAAGCTGAGGTGCAACGGCGCGAGTGCCTGTCCCAGCGTCGCTTCGAACAGCACCGCTCCGTTCTGCAGCACGCCGATCAGCAACGAAGCGAGGAACGCGCCGGGCAGTGATCCCATCCCGCCGATGACAATGACGACAAAGATGATAGTGCCAAGCGTCTCCGCCATGCTGGGTTCGGTGACGAGATAATTGCCACCAATCACGCCAGCCAAGCCCGCGAGCGCACTGCCGATACCAAACACCAGCATGAAGATCCGCAGCACGTCGTGCCCGAGCAGCTCGACCATTTCCGGATGCGTCAGTGAGGCTTGAATGATCAACCCGATCCGCGTGCGCTTGAGCAGCAGCCAGAGGACCACAAGAGTGGCGATCGAGATCAATGCCATGAAGGCACGATAGGCCGGAAACGCCTGGCCGAGGGCCACGAACAGCGTGAAATCCAGCGCCGTCGGCACGCTATATGGAACGCTGATCTCGCCCCAGACGAGCTTCACGATCTCCCCGATTACCAGCGCTAGACCGAACGTCAGCAGCATTTCGGGCACATGGCCACGGCTGTGCAGTGGGCGCAGTCCATACC
>CAZDGT010000504.1:0-15901 GCA_964504905.1 uncultured Bordetella sp.
CCTCCCTGCAGTCGATGTTGTCCCCAAAGGTGAAATCATGAACGGCCGCGTCCTCGGCGAGTATCTCGAGCTGACCAAGCCCCGGATCACCTGCTTCATCCTGATGAGCACAGCGATTGGGTTCCTGTGCGCCGAACACCTGGTGGGTAGCTTCAGTTGGCTGGTTCTGTTCCATACGCTGCTCGGAACAGCACTGCTGGCCAGCGGAACAGCCGCGCTCAATCAGTGGTACGAGCGAGAGGGCGACGCCAAAATGCCGCGGACGCGCAGGCGCCCCATCCCCTCCGGCCGCATGACGCCCCGAGCCGCCTTTGAGTTTGGACTGATACTCTCCATCGCGGGGTTCCTCGAACTCTGGTTGGGAGCCAACCTGCTCACGGCGATGCTGGGCGCCTTCACGGAATTCACCTACCTTTTCCTATACACACCGTTGAAGAAGCTCTCGCCTCATTCGACGACCATCGGGGCGATTCCCGGCGCGATGCCTCCACTCATCGGCTACGCAGCCGCCAGCGGACTGCTCAACTGGGAAGCGGGCGTTCTCTACGCCATCTTGTTTCTGTGGCAGTTCCCGCACTTTTATGCGATCGCCTGGATGTATCGCGACGATTACGCTGCTGCCGGCATCCTCATGCTGCCCGTAGTGGAGCCATCTAACGAATCCACAGCGCGGCGTATCGTGTGGTGCAGTCTGGTGCTGATCCCCATCAGCCTGCTGCCCAAGTATTTCGACATGGTGGGCTACTACTACGTTTACGGAGCGGTGGCTGTAGGACTCTACTTCCTCTACGCGGGAGTGCGCGCGTCTTATGACCGCACGGTACCGCGCGCGCGTCAAGTGTTGTTGGCAAGCGTGGTCTATCTTCCGGTGCTTTATGGCCTCCTGGTTTTCGACGGTAATCGCTACTAGCACGGTCATCGGGGCGTTTTTCCTGGCCGGATGCGCCGGCAAACCCGCGCTTCCTTCCTACGGCGTGGTTCCCGACTTCACGCTCACCGATCAAACTGGCGCGCCGTTCAAGAGTGCCTCGGCACTCGACAAGAAGATTTGGGTCGCGGATTTCGTCTTCACGAATTGTCCTGGCCCGTGCCCGCGCATGAGTTCGCAGATGCATGAAGTGCAGACTGCGCTCGCCGGAAATGACGCCGTGCGCCTTGTGTCGTTCACTGTTGACCCCGCGCGCGACACACCTCCGGTGCTGGCCGCTTACGCGCAACATTTCGAGGCGATACCGGGTAAGTGGTTCTTCCTGACGGGAGCCGAAGCCGATCTCCATCGCATGAGCCGCGGAGTGTTCATGCTAGGCGACGTTGACGGTAGCCTGCAACACTCCACGCGGTTCGCCTTGATCGATGGTTCCGGACGTATCCGCGGTTACTATCAGAGTTCGGAACCCGAAGCGATCCCCAAGCTGATCGCCGACGCGCATCGTCTACTCAAGGAGCAGCTCTGATCGGCCTCCACGATCTTCCCGCGGTCAACGCAACCTTGAACGCAACGTCGGCCGCCCTGCTGATCGCCGCGTTCGTACTGATCAAGCAGGGCCATCGAGAAGCGCACAAGCGAGTAATGCTGGCCGCGTTTGCCGTATCGAGCTTGTTCCTGGTCTGCTATCTGGTCTACCACGCGCAGGTGGGCTCGGTTCACTATCCGCGCAGCGGCCCTATCCGCACCGTATACCTGACCATCTTGACTACGCATACGATTCTGGCCGGAGCCGTGCCTGTGTTGGCGATCATCACCCTGCGCCGCGGACTCAAAGGTGCGTTTATCAGCCACAAAGCCATCGCCCGATGGACTTTGCCCATCTGGCTTTATGTCAGCGTGACCGGCGTGGTGGTCTATCTGATGCTGTACCAGTTCTGATTACTCTTAGTACCTCAGCACGCTCCGTTTCGCGTCTATAATCAGGTAGGAAGTAACCGCCATGCGACTGACTTTGATTGTTGGACTCGCCTTAATATCCACCGCGTTCGCGCAGCGGAACTTGAACCCCATTGGAAATAACGGCAATGTATTGCGACCCGGCATCCCCCTTAGAGGAGGGCCAGCGGCGGTCTCCGGCGGATTCACCGGGCCTGCGGCGATCTCCGGCGGGTTTACGGGACCCGCGGCGGTTTCCGGCGGCTTCACTGGTGGTTTCACTGGCGGTGGACGAACCGGCGGCTACGCCCGTGGTGGACGAATCGGCGGGGGCCGTTCCTTTGGAGGCGGCGCAGTTATTGTTCCCTATGGCTACGGCGGCGGGTACGGATTCGACGGCTTCTATCCTGGCGGTTACCGGAGCGTCTACAATCCTGCTCCGGGAACTTACGATCCGATTTTCGGCGGCTACAATCCTGGTCCGATGCTGCCAGAGCCAGTACAGCCCACGCCCACCGTTGTTATCAACCAGAATTTCCAGACCGACACGGTTCGCCCGCAGTTCCGCGACTACTCGAACGTGCCGTTACCCGAGCCGGGCCCGGCCGCGCCTGAACCATCCGCCGGACCCGCTCTTGCCGACGACCAGCCCACGATTTTCCTGATCGCCATGCGAGACCATACCATCTACCCGGTGATCGCTTACTGGGTGCAGGGAGACACGCTGAATTACATCGGCCTCAAAGGCGACCAGAATCGCGTGAGCGTGGCCTTGGTAGATCGCGATCTTTCGAAACAGCTGAACGCTGAGCGCAACGTTCCCTTCGCGCTACCTGCCGCGGGCAAGTAGCTTACTATGACCCACGATTTCGTCACGACTGCCTTCACTCTGGACGGCTTTCGCATCACGCACAATCTGGGATTGGTGCGCGGCATCATCGTGCGCTCCCGCTCCATCTTCGGAACTATCGGCGCCAGCCTGCAGACCATCGTGGGCGGAAACATCACGTTGCTCACGGACCTCTGCGAAAAGACCCGCGAGCAAGCCTTCGAGAAAATGGTAAGCCACGCTATCATGATGGGCGCAGACGCCATCATCGGAGTCCGCTACGATGCGACGGAGGTTATGCAGGGAGTCACGGAAGTGCTGTGCTACGGGACGGCGGTACGCATCGAGAAGGCCGCGCCCTAAGCCTCAGCCTAAATCTTAATGATTTCGCACCTGCGCGGCACGTTGCTCGAAAAGAACCCCAATCAGATCGTTATTGACGTGCAGGGCGTAGGCTATGAGATCACCATCCCGGTCTCGGCATATTCGTCGCTTCCCGAGCAGGGCGGTCCGGTGCACATGCACATCTATCAGCATGTGCGCGAGGACATCCTGGCGCTCTACGGGTTCCCCACGAAAGAGGACAAAGCGCTTTTCGAGAAACTGATCTCGGTGAGCGGCATCGGGCCTAAATTGGCAGTCACTGCATTGAGCGGGTTGACCACGGAAGACCTGGTGGCCGCGATCCGCTCCGGGGCAGTAGAACAATTGGTGCGCATCCCTGGAGTGGGCAAGAAGACCGCGGAGCGCATGGTGCTGGAATTGCGCGACAAACTGGGGCCCGTGACTGCGTCCAAGGCAGGCGCGGCCGGCGGACCCCAAGGCTTGTTCAGCACTGTCGAAGAGGATGTGATCTCGGCGCTGATGAATTTCGGCGCCACCCGCGCTTCGGCTGAAACGGCCGTGACCAAAGCGCGCTCGGAAAGCGAATCCAACGAATTCGACGCGCTGTTCCGGCGGGCACTAAAGCTGGTCAGGTGATTGCGTCTAACTTTTGGATTGAGCCAAGAACGCCGCGTACTCCGCAGGATTGTGGTCCTTCGCATATTCGTTCATGATCACGATGGTCCAAACCGCGCCACCCCCGAAAACAGCGCCATGCGCGGGGGAAACGATTCCATCCACGATTTGGCTCTTGTTTTTCGTCCTCTTGTAAACTTCCTGAAAGCGAAAAATCCAAAAACCGGTGGCGGCGTCGAAATGGCCAGTTAGCTGGGGCACGCCCACACTTGCCGCGAGTTGTCCTCCAAGTGAGCCAATCTGAAGCAGGCGCTGCACCACGCGAACGTCGTCCGAACTATTCTGCTCCTTGGGGCCCACGCGGCCCAGCACATTCACGATCGCGGACATTCCTTTGTAAGGCGGGTTTAACGCCAATATGCGGCCCATCTAGACAACCTCCTCGGAGCGCTTCGATGAGCCCCATTATCCGGTTTCCAGGAAGGACGGTGCAAGTCAGTGCTTATTTGCCTGTGAAATGGCACTGTTTCCCCCGGTTCCACTACACTGAAGCTTCATGCAGGAGAAGGGCATCGTTTCGGCATCGCTGCGCGAAGAAGAGCGCCAGTTTGAAACCGCACTGCGGCCAGTACGTCTGGCGGAATTCGCGGGACAGAGCCGGATCAAAGAACAGCTTTCGATCGCGATCGAAGCGGCACGGAAACGCGGCGAGGCGATGGATCACGTCCTGCTCTATGGGCCGCCCGGGTTGGGGAAAACCACGCTCGCTGGAATCATTGCTGCTGAGCTGGGAGTGGGCATGCAGCAGACCTCCGGTCCGGTGTTGCAGAAGAAGCTAGACCTGGTGGGCATCCTGAGTAACGTCGCCGAGCGCGAAGTTTTCTTCATCGATGAAATCCATCGTTTGCAGCCCGACGTGGAGGAAATGATCTACTCGGCGCTCGAAGATTTTCGTATGGATATTTTGATCGGCACTGGTCCCGGCGCGCGCACCGTGGCGATGGACATCAAGCCCTTCACCGCGATCGGCGCCACCACGCGCCAGGGAATCATCAGCGCGCCGCTGCGCGGGCGCTTCGGGCTGGTGCTGCGCTTAAATCCATACGAGGTCGCGGAACTGGCGCGCATCGTCCGACGCTCGGCGGATCTATTAAACGTGCAAGTCGATGCAGCTGGCGCTGAAGAAATCGCACGCCGCAGCCGCGGAACTCCACGAATCGCCAACCGCCTATTGCGCCGCGTACGGGATTACGCACAGGTGCGCGCCGACGGGCACGTCGATGCAGGAGTCGCCGAGAAGGCGTTGGACCTCCTGGAAGTGGATCGCTACGGCCTGGATGAGATCGACCAGAAGATCATGCTTACGGTGCTCGAAAAATACGGCGGTGGGCCGGTTGGTTTGAGCACCATCGCCGCGTCGATTGACGAAGAGCCTGGCACGATTGAAGAGGTCTATGAGCCTTACCTGATGCAGTTGGGCTTTTTGGACCGCACACCGCGCGGGCGCGTGGGCACCGAGCGCGGCTTCAAATATTTCGGCATCGCACGGCGGCGCGGCGGCTCGCAGGGCGCCCTGTTCTAAGAAGACTTCTTGAAAACCGTTTACATTGCGCTTGGTTCCAATCTGGGGGATCGCGTCGCGAACCTGCTGCTGGCACGCGAACGCATCGCATCGCCTCATGTGCGCCTGACGCGTGCTTCCTCTGTTTACGAAACGGCTCCGCGCGAAGTCACCGACCAGCCGTGGTTTCTGAATCAGGTGGTGGCAGCGGAGACTACTCTATTCCCGCGACAACTGCTCGCGCGACTGCTGCAGATCGAGCAGGAGATGGGCAGGCAGCGAACAGTATCCAAAGGACCGCGAGTCATCGATCTCGACATCTTGCTCTTTGGCGATGCCGTGATCCACACGGCCGGACTGGAAGTCCCGCATCCACGGATAGCGGAGCGGCGGTTTGTTCTCGAGCCGCTTGCGGAACTCGCGCCTGCGCTGCGTCCGCCACGCAGCAATCACACCGTTCGCGAAATGCTCGCCAAAGTGATGGATCAAGCCGTGCATCGCTTGTGACGCATGCTCGATGCGGACTGATATTCTGACAGTGTAAGCGGATGGCATTGCTGACGATTTCGGGTGACCCCGCGTCGCGCTGGGAAGAAGTAGCGCGCGGAGCGGCGCAAACACTCGGATACGAGTTGGTCACTGAGACGCGCCTGGCACAATGGATGACCGAGGAGTTTGGGGAAACTCCCGTGCCGGCGAAGGCATGGACCCCGGCCGCCGCTGCAGTGCTGGCGCGGTTGGCCCGGGAGCATCCGTTGTTGATCGCCATCGACGGCTCCGAACATTTGTTCCAACCAGCGCCGTGGCTGATGCGGGTACGCGTCACGACCATCGAAGCCCACCGTGTTGGCAATCTCATGCTGGATATGCATCTCGAAAAGCTGGAGGCACGGTCGCGACTGCGCGAACTGGACAGCGAACAGAAGCGTTTGCGGAAAGCGCGATTCGGGCGGGCGACCGCTAGCCCCGCGTCGTTCGACGTAACGCTGAATCTCGAGAACACAGACGCCGCACAGGCTGCCGAGATGCTGGCGGCAGCGGCTTTCAAACGCCTGGATCAGCAGGGCCTGCTTTCTCCTAATGCCGCCGATGAGATTGAATTCACCACGCGCCTGGAACTTGCCAAGCGAGGCATCGTGCCCGCCGGGCGGGCCCGTGTTACACGGGCCAGTTTCGGCCATCCGAGCGAAGAGATGTTTGCCAACCTGCTGGATTTCTACCGCATCCAATGGGAGTATGAGCCGCGCAGTTTCCCGCTGCAATGGGACAAAGACGGCCACGTGACGGAAGCCTTCACGCCGGATTTCTATTTGGCGGAACTGGATCTCTACGTGGAGCTAACCACCATGAAGCAGTCGCTGGTGACGAAGAAGAATCGCAAGGTGAAGATGCTGCGCGCCATCTATCCGCATATCAACATCCAGGTTTTCTATCAAAAAGACTTCCAGGATCTGGTGTTTAAGTACGGATTGAAAATGGTGGCCTCGTGACAACGGCGCCGGAAAATATCGAGCGCATTCTGTTTACTGAGGAACAAGTCGCGGCGCGCATCGCCGAAGTCGCCGCCGAGATTAGCGAGAAATATCACGGGCGAGATCTCAAGTTGATCGCCGTGCTCAAGGGTTCCGTATTCTTTCTGACGGCGCTGGCGCGTGCAATTACTATTCCGGTCAAGATCGACTTCCTGGCGATTTCGAGCTTCGGCGGTCCCTCGCACGGCCCCACGCCGGGTCTTGTGCGAATCGCGAAAGATCTCGACGAGCCGATCCACGACGAAGACGTGCTGCTGGTGGAAGACATCGTGGATACCGGTTTCACCACGCGCTTCCTCCTGCAGACGCTGGCCGGGCGCGGACCGCGGTCGCTCGGCATCTGCACATTGCTCGACCGCTCGGTCCGCCGCATTGTCCAAGTGCCTATCGATTTCCGCTGCTTCGAAATTCCGGACCGTTTCGTGGTCGGCTGCGGGCTGGACTACAAGCAGTTGTATCGCAACTTGGGCTACATTGCGGTACTGAATCCCGAGAGGGGTTGACTCACCGCGCGTCAGGCAGTGTAATTGACGCATGAATTCTTCCAGTCCACTGCTGGCTCCCATGAAGGATGCCGAAACCCGCACCGTCGGCGGAGTGCAGCTCGATGTGGTCCAAACCGGCGCCGGCCGCGTGAAGCGCATGATCTATCCGCCAGGGTTCAATTGGGCGCAGCACATGAAAGCGATTGTGGGCACGGAGCTGTGCCAGCATGCGCACGTGGGATTTCTGGCGCAAGGCCAGATCCATATTCGTTATGCCGACGGTTGCACGCTGGAGTTCGCGGCGCCGCAGGCGATCACCATCGAGCCGGGACACGACGGCTGGGTAGTGGGCGATGAGCCCGCAGTGGTGATCGAGTTCGATTTCGCCGGACAGACGGCAGAGAAGTTCGGCATCCCCAGCCAGCATTGCCATTAGCACGCCTCACTTCCACCTTCGGTCCTCGGAGTGCAAGCGATGTTGCATGACTACTAAAAGCTTCCTCCTAACGGTGGCTGTAACGGGATTCTCGCTGGCTGGCATCGCGATGGCGCAGACTGCCAAGGACGACATCAAAGGTGCGGGCCAGGACATCAAACAGGCTGGAAAAGCCACCGGTTCGGCTGCCAAGAAGACCGCAAAGGCCACCAAGAAGACCGTCAAGAAGGGCGTAAACAAGGTCGCTGAAAAGACGGCGGAAGGCGCCGCAAAGGTCGAACAAAAGACCCGCTAGCTGCATTCAACAAGTAAAACTTGCCACCGGCGAAGCTCTTCTTCGTTCCGGTAAAATCAATAAATGAGCACGGTCGCGGAGGAGCCGCATTTTCACACCTCCGGGATCGTCCGGCTGACCCGGCCCCAATTAGTGGGCACGATGGCGGGTCTGGTGCTCGCTATGTTTCTGGCGGCGCTGGATCAGACCATCGTCGGCACGGCTGAGCCACGCATCATCGCCTCGCTTTCAGGTTTCAATCGCTATCCGTGGGTGGCGACGGCGTACATGCTGACGTCCACCCTGGTGGTTCCAATTATCGCCAAGCTGTCGGATTTGTGGGGGCGGAAATGGTTCTTCCTGTGGGGCTCCGCGCTGTTCGTGGCGACCTCCGCGCTGTGCGGCGCCTCGGGCGAGTTCCCTTTCCTGGGACTCGACGGCATGAATCAGTTGATTCTGTTTCGCGGCCTGCAAGGAATCGGCGCGGGAGCAGTCATGGGCCTGATCTTCACCATCGTCGGCGATATTTTTTCACCGGCGGAACGCGGGCGCTATCAGGGATTTTTCTCAGGTGTCTGGGGAGTGGCCGCCATCTTCGGGCCCACGCTGGGCGGCTGGCTCACCGATCATGTTTCCTGGCGCGCCACCTTCTACGTGAATCTGCCAGTGGGCATCATCGCCATTGCCGCGATCTATTTCGAGTTTCCGGATATCCGGCCGCAAGCGGCGCGGCGCGTGCTGGATTGGGCCGGCGTATTCACGATGCTGGCCTGCATGGGGCCCTTGTTGCTTGCGCTCACCTGGGTGACGGAATACGGCTGGGGCGCCGGACGCGTGGAGGCTCTGCTTGCGATTGCGGTGATTATGCTAATCGCATTCCTTTACGCGGAAAGCAAAGCCGTGGAGCCACTGATCCCTCTGTCTCTTTTCAAGGACCCTGTCATCCGTGTGTCCTCCATCTGCATTTTCGTGCTGGGCATGGGCATGTTCGGCGTGATCATTTACCTGCCGCTTTTCATGCAGGGCGTGCTGGGCGTCTCCGCCACGGAATCGGGCACTCTGCTCACACCGTTGCTGCTGGGGTCGGTGACCGGCAGTTTCCTGGGCGGCCAGATGACGTACCGTTTGCGCAGTTACAAAATCCCGGGCGCGCTGGGTTCGATTCTGGTCGCGGGCGGCATGAGTGTTTTCGCGATCATGGGCGCCGCGACGCCGCGATTGCACATTGTGCTCGGTATGATTTTTACTGGCCTTGGCATGGGAATGCTGCAACCTGTTTACACCGTTGCAGTACAGAACGTCGCGCCGCGCGCACAGATGGGAGCGGCGACGGCGTCCACCATATTCTTCCGTGCAATCGGCAGCACCCTAGGCGTATCGTTATTCGGCAGCGTGCTGCTTACCAACTATCATGCGCAGTTCGGGCGTCACCTTCCGGCAGGCGTGCCGGCTGAGGGCTTGAAATACTTCGACAATCCGTTGCTTTTGGTACAAATGCGTCCCCAACTGGAGGCGCTCTTCAGCCACTATCCCAACGGGTTAGCGCTGCTGGAGACGCTGATGGCGAACGTGCGTGAATCGTTAGTACATGGCCTGCATCTAATTTTCGTGTGCAGCGCCTTCGTTATGGGCGGAGCGGTTATTCTTAACCTCCTGCTGAAAAACGTTCCGCTGCGGACGCATCACCACGAGCCTAGCGTGGAACCGGCATTGCACTAGTCTGCCATTTGAAAGGTAAAGAATAGATGAGTATCTACCAGATCGATCCCGCGCACTCCTCCGCGCAGTTTAAAGTTCGCCACATGATGATCGCCAATGTTAAGGGCGAGTTTGACAAGGTGAGCGGAACGGTCAATTTCGACCCGGCGAATCCGTCGACTGCAAGTCTGGAGGCGACGATTGATGTGGCTTCCATAAGCACGCGTGACGAACAGCGCGACGCCCACCTGAAGAGCGCCGATTTTTTCGATGTGGAAAAGTTTCCCGCAATCACTTTCAGGTCCGAGAAGGTGACTGCCATGGGAGGCGAGAACTTCACTGTGACGGGCGATTTGACGATCCATGGCGTCACCAAGGAAGTAAAGCTGGATGTCGACGAGTTGACCGATGAGGCCAAGGATCCGTGGGGCAGTGTACGCCGCGGCGCCAGCGCCAAGACCCGCATCAACCGCAAAGATTTCGGCATGACTTTCAACGTGGCCCTGGAAGCGGGCGGCTTCCTGGTCGGCGAGGAAGTAGATCTCACAATCGACGTCGAACTCATCCGGCAGGCGTAATTAGGGTTGCCACAGAGCCGCTGGAGCTAGAGTGGCGCTAGTTTATTTTCTCGGAGCTTTCCTTTGCAAGTCTTCCGGCACTCGCTGTGTATCCAGTTGCCCGATCTTGAAGGTCCACTTTAGCGGAATGGTCTTGGGCAGGAAGCATTCCTTGTCGTCACAAGCCTGATAGCGGAATGACCCTTCGACCGTCAGTGTACGGTCCGCTCCCAGGGCGGGCGAGATCTCCGGCTCCAAGCCGACCGCCAAGTCGCGCACAAACCGTGTGCGAATGTTGTAAACCGGCACCGTTTCTTTGATCGCAGGCAGATTCAGCTGGCGCGATGCGGGATACGCCACGGGGAACGCGGCCCATGCTTTAGATTCCGCTATCTTCCAATCGACGGGAATGTAGCGCTCCACTCCTGGCGCGTATACATGCATCTTCGGCTTAAAGTCGATCTCGATCACCAGAGCTGTGCGGTGTCCCGGAGCGAGCGTGGAATCACTTGCGTAATACGTGAGCTTAAGGTGATTGTTGTCGACGGTGTTCTTCACCACTTTGTTTCCAGCGTCGTCCACACCAAATTCCCGTGTGAGAATGCTGGCCGCGGAGGAGCGCTCGCGGTAATCGTCATCGAAGTACTTGCCCGTAATGATGCCGCGCTCATTGAGGATGTAGGTTCCCGGGAAGGGAATCCCGTAGCGCGCTGTGCCCTTCTCCACGTTTGTATTCAAAATGTCGAACGCCCGGATAACCTTCGATTCCGGGTCAGAGAGCATGGTGAACCTGATCCCGACACGCCCTGCGAAAGTCTTCAGCACGTCCGTGCTGTCATAGGTCAGCGAGGCTACGTTGATACCTTTCTTGCGAAACGCCTCCACCTGGCGGTTCAAATCCGCGAGTTGGGTCTTACAATACGGGCACCAATCGGCCGAGCGTACGAATGTGAGCAGCAGCCCCTTGGGTCCCTTAAGCGTCTCGAATGTTTGTCTTTCGCCGTTCAAATCAACGGCTTCGAAATCGGGGATATGGGCACCCACGGCCGGTCCGGTCTTAACGTTGGCTGATTGATCGGTGAGAGGGCGCAGTCGAGGACGATTGTCGTCTGCCGCGGCGTGCAAGCAAAGTGTCAGTAATGCGCACAGCCAAGTCCTCATCAGTTCATTGTACTCCTCAGCGTCATCTTCATTCCGTACCTGGGTCGCAGCGTGATCACGGCCTGAGTCGCTACCGGATGCCCGGGAACCAGACGCATCTTCCAGCGCTGCGCGAGCGTTGCCAGCACCAGCACGCCTTCCGCCCAGGCAAAGCGTTCGCCGATGCATACGCGGGCTCCGCCGCCGAACGGAAAGTAAGCGAACTTCGGGCGCTTCTCGGCTTCGGCGGGACGCCAGTGGTCTGGATGGAAGCGCTCCGGCTCGGGCCACCAGCGGGGATCGCGATGCACCACCCACGGACTCATCAGCAGGATCGACTTGGGCGGAATCGTGTACTCTCCAATCGCATACTCTTCTTTTGCACGGCGGCCGATGGCCCAGGCGGGCGGATACAATCGCAGCGCCTCGGCAAAAACGCCGGTGGTGTAAGGCAGCTTGGGCACATCGTCAAAAGTGGGCGACTTCCCGCTAAGCACGCTGTCGATTTCGGCATGCATGCGCGCTTCGACATCGGGATTCTGCGATAGCAGGTACCACGTCCAGGTCAGCGCGTTTGCCGTAGTCTCATGACCGGCGATCAGCAGCGTCAGAGCCTCATCGCGGACCTGCTTGTCCGTCATCTGGCCCTGATCGTCTTCATCCTGCGCCAGCAGCAACATCGAGAGCAGATCGCCCGCATCGCGTCCATTCGCACGCCGCTCGGCGATCAGACCGTAGACAATTTGATCCAGCTTGTCGCGAGCCTTCTCGAAACGACGCACCGGCGGAATCGGCAGCTTCTGAATCCAATCTGAAAACGGCAGCAGCAGCGTATCGAACAGCTCGAAAATCTGCGTCATCGCGCGGCCGATTTCATCGGCATCGGAAGAAACATCCGCGCTAAACAATGTCCGGCCGACAATCGCCAAGGTCAGCCGCGTCATCTCGCGATGCATATCTAGCTCCACGCCGGGAGTCCACGTATCGCGTACCCGTTCCGCACAGGCCACCATATCCGCGGAGTAGCGGATCAGTCGATCGCGATGAAACGCGGGCTGAACGAGTCTGCGCTGGCGGGTGTGGAATTCGCCTTCGCTGGTGAGCAGACCGTCACCCAGCAGCACCTTCGCGCGCTCCAGCATGCGGCTCTTGGTGAAGTTGCCCTGGTGCGTGATCAGGATGTCGCGGATCGCGTCGGGATGGCTCACGACGAACGCGTGCTGCGGGCCCAGACGCATGTACGCCAAGTCGCCGTGTTCCCGCGCGACATTGAGCAAATAGCCTGCCGGATCCCTGCGGAAATGCGGGAGCACACCCAGCCACGGTCGGGTATTCTTCGGGCCAGGCGGACGGACGGATGGTATTACCAACGCTTCCATTGTATGATTCATTAACGCCCGAGCAAGACCCTCGGAGCTTCAAGAAAGGATACGCGTCCATGTCCAGTTCCGTTCCTCCCGCCTTTCCTCCCAATCAAGCCCCCCTGCCTCCGGGCAAGAAGCCCAACATCCTGATCTGGATATTGGGTGGCATCGTTGTTCTGATGCTCGGCGTCACGGTCATGTGCGGCCTGGGCGGCTACTTCCTGATGCGCAAGGCCAAGCAGTCTGGTTTGGATTCGGGCCTTCTTAGTTCCAATCCCGCTTATGCCGCGGCCAAGTTGGCGGCGACCTTGAATCCCGAAGTCGAAACGGTTTCGACGGACGATGGCAGCGGTACCATCACGGTACGCGACAAGAAGACGGGCAAGACCACGACGCTCAAGTTCGACCCGGACAAAAAGACCATGGTGGTCACGGATGAAAACGGCAAGGAAGCAACCGTCCGGGTGAATACCGATGGCGACAAAGGCGCGGTGGAGGTGCAGTCAGCCGACGGCACTATGAAATTCGGCGCAACGGGAAACAACGAGATGCCAAGTTGGGTACCCGTTTATCCCGGCTCATCCCCGCAAGGTACTTTCTCCTCGCAGACCAAAGAGGGTAGCCAGAGCACCTTCGCCTTCAAGACGAAGGACGCGCCGTCCAAGGTAATGTCCTACTACCAGGACCAACTCAAATCGGGCGGATTCACTATCAACATGAGCACCAACACTCCGGATGGCGGCATGGTGATGGCCGAAGGCGCGGGCAAGACACGCTCGGTGATGCTCACAGTGAGCAGCTCGAGCGACGGTACTGACGTCAGCGTGACGTCGATCGAGAAAAAGTAACTAGTAGCTAGTAAGCACCAGCGTCTGCGGACCCAACGGTTGTTCAGCACTTGCACCGAATCCGGCGTCGCGGAACATCGCGTCGAGTTCCTTAAACGTGTATGCGTCGCCGCCCATGGTCGATCCCAGCATCATCAGACTGAACGCGGCGGCCTGCGGCGGGGAGATGCGGTCGTCATTGGGAACGAATTCCACCGTCGCCACTCGCGCTCCGGGCTTCAGCGCCGCACGCACCCGCTTCAATAGTTTCACGTTTGTAGCGTGGTCGAAGTGGTGCAAGAAATTCGGCAAGAGGATGAGATCGTAGCCGGTTCCAAAATCCACGTCGAACGCGCTGCCGGGAATGCCATGGTAACGGTCGCCGACACCCGCTTCACTCGCGTGCTGCTTGGAAAGTTCCAGCACGTTCTTCCAATCCTGGCCATAGATTTGGGCGAGGGGATTCAGCTTGGCGATGGCAATGCCGTAGGCGCCCGGCCCCGCGGCAATATCCAGCACCTTCATAGGCTGTCCCGGTGTATTGACGATCTGCGCCAGCGCCGCCGCGCCCATCGCTGAGATCGGCGCCATCCACTTGGCGAAATCTAGCCATATAGGGGCTTCCGGACCCATATTGCCCTGGTCATTTGCCGCGCCGCCCTTGCGAACGGCAGTCGTCAAATCCAAATAGTTCGCGACGTGAGTGGGATGCACCATGAAGAAAGCCGTCGAGCCAATATAGGCGGGAGATTTCTTGTCGAGAAATACGGCTGAATCGGGGGTTAGGCCGTAGGAACTGCCCTGCTTGGTTAGAAAGCCGTTGATGGTCATGAAGTCGCAAAGAATGCGCATGCCCTTCTCGCTGGCCTTGGCGCGGCGGGCAATCTCGGCCGATTCGGTGATTCCGGCGCCAATATGCGTGAACACTTCAAGCTCGATTGCGGCCTTGAGCGCCGTGGCGCGCTGAAAGCTGCTCAAGGCTTCAAAAATCAAGAGTGGGTTCGGGTCGTGTCCTGTCGTGTGTGCAGCCATAATCCCTCATCATATCTGCTAGCATGATGCGCGTGTTCTCTTCGCGCCTGCAGTGGGATCCGCATCCCAATCCATTGAACATCCTGCTCGCGGAGAAGCGCCGTAGCGGGGCGGCGATCTTGGATCTCACGGAATCCAACCCCACACGCGCCGAGCTCGACTATCCGGGGAACGAACTGCTCGCGGCGCTTGCCGATCCAAGGGCGCTGCGCTACGACCCGGATCCTCGCGGGTTGCTCGCGGCGCGCGAGGCCGTGTCGCAATACTACGCCCAGCGCGGAGTGGAAGTGCCCGCCTCGCGCGCACTTCTTACTGCCAGCACCAGTGAAGCCTATTCGTATCTGTTCAAGTTACTGGCGGACCCGGGAGACGAGATCCTGGTCCCGCGCCCGTCTTATCCGCTGTTCGACTATCTGGCCGCAATGGAATCGGTGTCCGTGCGCCAATATCCGCTGCGCTATGACGGCGTCTGGCACATCGATTTCGCCGGGCTTAAGGAAGCCATCACGCCACATACGAAAGCCATTGTAGTGGTGAATCCCAACAATCCCACGGGCTCCTATTTGAAACGCACGGAATGGGAGAGGCTACAAACGTTCGGCCTGCCGATTCTCTCCGACGAGGTCTTCTCCGATTTCGCTTTTGCGCCGGACGCAGAACGGATGCCGACGCTGGCAAGTGGTGGCAGTGTTCCTACGTTCTCTATGAGCGGACTCTCGAAGATTGCCGGCCTCCCGCAAATGAAATTGGGCTGGATCGTCGCGAGCGGCCCCGGCCATAAATCCGCGCTCGAAGGTCTGGAATGGATTGCCGATACGTTTCTATCAGTCTCTACGCCCATTCAATGGGCACTGCCCAGAATTTTGGCCGCGTCCGCCGGGGTACAGGAACGGATCCAGCGCCGAACTCGGGCAAACCTGGAAAATCTCATTCACAGGACCTCCGCGTCCTCCTGCAGTTGTCTCGCGGTCGAGGGTGGCTGGTATGCCGTTCTAGAAGTGCCGCGCATCCGCACGGAAGAAGAGTGGGCGTTGCATCTGCTGGCAGAAAGGGACGTTCTGGTCCAGCCCGGATTTTTCTATGACTTCGAAGCGGAGGCATTTTTGGTGCTGAGCCTGCTCACACCCCCCGCGATTTTCACAGAAGGTTTGCAGCGCATTTTGGATTCAATCGCTTACCTATCCTAAAGAAATCATTCAAAACGGCCGTTATTAATAGCGGAGGGTACTACGTACCCATGTCGCTTACAAAGCCCAAAGTAGTGGTTGTGATGCCGGCCTATAACGCGGCAGAAACTCTGCGCATGACCTACGCCGAGTTGCCGCGCGAGAGCGTGGACCTG
>CAZDGT010000505.1:0-2357 GCA_964504905.1 uncultured Bordetella sp.
TTCTACGAGGCTCTGGGACTGGAACCTAAGCTTGCGCTGGACGCCGAACAACTCAAGAAGAATTTTTATGAGCGCAGCCGCCAGTGGCATCCGGACCGGTTCAGCCGTGCCAGCGCAGCAGAGCAGCAGAAATCGCTGGAGATGACTTCGGTACTGAACGACGCTTTTCGTACACTGCGGGATCCGGTCGCGCGCGCCGAGTACTTCCTGGAGCAAAAAGCGATAGTTGCGTCCAAGCATGTGCCTCCCGAATTGCTGGAGGAAGTATTTGAGATGAACATCGCATTAGAGGAACTGCGGGAGGGCGACGAATCGGCACGCGCCCAGTTAGTGGAGGCGCGTGAGCGATTCAACCACATGCAAGAAGAAATCGACCATGGGCTGTCGGTGCTCTTTATCCGCTATGACGAAGCCCTTGATGCCTCCCACCTGCTGGCGATCCGCAGCGTGCTGGACCGGCGGCAGTACGTAACGAATCTTATCCGGGATGTTGACAAGGAATTGAATGTCCACGTTTCAAATTGACTTCGGCAGCACGCAATCCCCGATTGTGGGCATCGATCTAGGTACCACCAATAGCCTGGTCGCGGTGATGGAGCCGACCGGCCCGCGTATCCTGAGCGGGGTTGTACCGAGCGTGGTTTCCGTGACCCCTACCGGAGACGTGATCGTTGGTTCTGACGCGCGCGAGATGCTGATCACGCATCCCGAGCGGTCCGTTTACTCCGTCAAGCGACTGATGGGGCGCGATGCCTCCGACATCCAGGAAGAGCTGAAGCTGTTTCCCTTCCATTTAGTTGGCTCAAGCGGCTCCGTATTGAAGCTGCAACTGGGCGACAAGGTGATGACTCCGCCGGAAGTGTCGGCACATATTCTGCGCCATCTCAAACAGGATGCGGAGAACGAATTGGGTGTGCCGGTCAGGCAGGCAGTCATCACAGTGCCGGCGTATTTCAACGATGCGCAACGGCAGGCGACCAAAGACGCGGGGCGAATCGCGGGTCTCGATGTACTGCGTCTGGTGAACGAACCGACGGCGGCGGCGCTGGCTTACGGCCTCGACAAGCGCAAAGAGGGTATCGTTGCCGTCTATGACTTTGGCGGCGGCACCTTCGACATTTCGATCCTTCGCCTGCACGAAGGAATTTTTGAAGTGTTGGCGACCAACGGCGATACGCACCTGGGCGGCGACGATATCGACAATCTGCTCTTACAGATTGCGTTCGAAGACATCCAATCGGAATGGGGCGAGGACATCTCAACCAAGAGCGACGCCGTCCAGCTCTTACGTCGCGCCGTAATTCAGGGCAAAGAAAAGCTCTCATTCATCCCGTCCACGGTGATCGAGTTCGAATACAGCGGCAAGAAGTACAGCCGCGAGATTTCAATCGATATCTTTAGCAGGCTGATCCAGCCAATTGTGGAACGAACGCTGGCCCCGTGCCGGGCATGCATTGCGGACGCCGGCGTGAAGGTTGAAGACATCAACGAAGTGGTAATGGTAGGCGGGTCCACGCGCATCCCGCTGGTGCGGGCAGAAGTAGAGAAGCTATTTCGCGCGCGGCCTCACACCGAACTGAATCCCGATGAAGTCGTCGCGCTGGGCGCGGCGGTCCAGGCCGGCATCCTATCCGGCGACGTCCAGGACCAGTTGCTTCTGGACGTAACTCCGCTTTCGCTGGGCATTGAAACCATGGGCGGCCTGGTCTCAAAATTGATTCACCGCAATTCCACGATCCCGGCGTCGGCGACCGAGCAATTCACCACGGCGGTCGACGGACAGAAGAACGTCTTGATCCACGTGGTGCAGGGCGAACGCGAACTCGTGAAGGACTGCCGGAGTCTGGCGCGCTTCGACCTGAAAGATTTGCCTCCTGTGCCAGCGGGGTTTGCTCGGATCGAGGTTCGGTTCCTGATCGACGCCAACGGTATTTTGAACGTCACCGCGCGGGACACGCGCACGGGCAAAGAGCAGAGCATGGACGTGAAGCCTTCCTACGGATTATCGGATCAGCAGGTGGAAGCGATGATTCTGGAATCCTTTGAAAAGGCGCAGGATGATTTCAAAGAGCGGCAAGTGCGAGAAGCGCGGGTCGAAGCGGATTCAATCCTGGCGGCGGTCAAGAAAGCCCGCAATGATGATGCCTTCAAAACGCTTCCCGTCGAAGTACGCGCGGCGATTGACTGGGATGTCCAAGTCTTGCTGAAGGTTTATAACGAGAGCGACTACCTTCTCATCCGTGAGAAGATCGACCGCCTAAACAAGTCCACGCACACGCTGGCTGAGAACATGATGAACACAGCCGTGCAGGGCGCCCTGAAGGGCACCAAGATCTAAGGAGGGCCAATGCCTAAGC
>CAZDGT010000506.1:0-4503 GCA_964504905.1 uncultured Bordetella sp.
TCCCGCTTGCTGCGCCGTGTAACCCATCAAGGTTTGTAGAAGCTGCGGAATCAGGACAGTCGCTCCGTAAAGCGCGGCGCCCAGCATGAACATCATCACGCAAGCCACTGAAAAATTTCGGCTCTTGAAGAGGCGCACATCGAGAACGGGATGGGGGTGGTGATACTCCCAGATGATCGCGGTTACGATAGCTACTACGGCGATAACGGCGAAGCTGACGATGAAGCTGGAGGCGAACCAATCCTCGCGCTCGCCCTTATCCAGCGCCACTTGCAGGCAGCCGATTCCCGTGGCTAGCAATCCCAAGCCAACGTAATCCACTGTGAACATCTTCTTGCGAAGTTTTTCCAGGAACGGAGGGTCTTCCAACATACGCGCGCTAAGCACCAGTGACACTACTGCCACGGGCACGTTTATTAAGAACAGCCAACGCCAACTGAAGTTGTCGGTAATGTAGCCGCCGAGAGTTGGTCCGATGACCGGAGCCACTACCACCGCCATCGCATAAACCGAGAAAGCCTGTCCGCGCTTTTCAGGAGGGAACGTATCGGCGAGAATGGCCTGTTCCGTAGGCGCGAGGCCGCCGCCCCCCAATCCCTGCAACACACGGAAGAACACCAACACGGGTAGATTCGGAGCCAAGCCGCACATCAATGAACTGACGCCGAACAGAACCACGCAAGTCATGTAGAAACGCTTGCGCCCAAATTTTGTAGAGAGCCACGCGCTGATCGGCAGGATCACCGCATTCGCCACCAGGTAGGAGGTCAGCACCCAGGCCGCTTCATCCTGGCTGATGGAAAGATTGCCGGCAATGTGCGGCAGGGCGACGTTGGCGATGCTGGTATCCAGCACTTCCATGAACGTCGCCAGAGTCACGGTCATGGCGATCGCCCACGGATTGAACCGGGGGCGCCATTCCGGCGCAACGTCGGGGACAACGGGTTCGACTGCGGTACTCATGCGATCATTCGCTGATTCGCGTTAGCGTATCCGCACCGAAGGCACCACGGACATGCCGGGGCGCAGCAGATGCTCCGGGTCCTGGCCGGGATCGAAGGCGATGCGCACGGGAATCCGCTGCACGACTTTTACGAAATTGCCGGTAGCATTTTCCGGAGGCAGCAGGCTGAATTTGGCTCCGCTGGCTCCCGCGATGCGCTCCACCGTTCCGTTGTAATCGCGCCCATAGGCGTCGACGGTAAGCTTTACCTTTTGTCCGGGCCGCACGTCTTTGAGCTGGGTTTCCTTGAAATTTGCAGTGACCCATAGGTCATCAAGGGGGACGATCGCCATCATCTGCTGGCCCGTCGCCACGTTCTGTCCCGCGTTAATGTTCTTCTTGCCGATGATGCCGCTGGCTGGCGCGACGATGGTTGTGTATTGCAGGTTCAATAATGCCTGATCGAGATCCGCCTGGCGCTGGGCTACCTTAGCCTGCGCAACCGATACTTTGCTCTGCGTGATGCTCACCTGCTGCGGCCCGGTCATAGCGCCCTGCACCTCCGCGTCGGCATGCGCCAGCTTCGCGCGGGCCTGTTCGATGGCGATACCGGCCGCGGAAATGCCGTGCTCCGCTTCGACTACCGCAGCTTTTTGCGCTTCCACTGTGGCTTTGGCAGCCTCGGAAGCCGCCACCGCTTGATCGTATTGCTGGCGGGAAATTTCGTCTTTGGCGACTAGCGTCTTATAACGTTCCACATCCTGCGCAGCTTTGGTGGCGTTCGCCTCTGCGACCTTCACGTTGGCTTGCGCCAGGCTCACGCGGGCCTGCGCCACACTGCGTTGTTGTTCAGCCCAGGTGATGGCGGCCGCGGCGTCCTGCTGAGTGGATTTCGCGCCGCTGAGCGTGCTGCCGGTAGTAGCGGTAGTGAGCGGCACATCGCTGCGCGACGTCTGCAGGTTAGCGAGCTCGTTGTTTAAATCGGCTTTGGCGCGAGCCACCGCGATTTCGAAATCTTTGGGGTCGAGCTTTACCAGCACGTCTCCCTTTTTCACCAACTGTTGATCTTCCACCAGAACTTCGAGGACATGCCCGGGCACGCGGGCGCTGATGGCGACCACGTCGCCGTCGATCTCGGCGTCGTCGGTGCTTTCGGTCTTTTGCATCTCCTGCCAGATGTAGTAACCGCCTCCGGCAAGAACAACAAACACGATCAATCCGATGATCTTCTTCATTTACTTGGTCCCCATAAATTGCTTCAAATTGTTATCCGTCATGCCCACCGCCCGCGCCAGCGCCACCTTCGCCAGGTTGTGCGCGTACATGCTAGAGATCACAGCTTCCTGCGCATTCGCTACGGAGTCTTGCGCCTGTACCACTTCAATGTTGTCTGTCACGCCCGCAGTGAAGCGGTCGCGCGCCTGCGTGAGTGTTTGCGTGGCAACATCCAGATTGCTCTGCGCGACGGTAACCTGATCCGCCGCGGACTTCAGATCCAGCAATGCCGACCGAATGTCGACCTCGATATACCGGTCGAGCGATTCCAACTGGTCTTTACGTTGGCGAATCTGGATGTCGCTCTGCGCGATATCGGCGTGAATCCGTCCGCCATCGAAGACGTTTACCTTTACCGATCCGACGAACGCGAAAGTCGGATGTAACTGCGCCACATTCACGCCGTTAGCGCCATAATTCCCTTCAAGCACCAGCTTGGGGTAGCGCTCGGCCAGTGCACTCTCACGCGCAAGCTCAGAAGCTCGGATTTGAGCCTTCAGACTCAGATAGTCGCCGCGCGATTGATGAGCGCGGTCCATCATCTGCTCTGCTGTGAGGCCTTCGAGCGGTGCGTAAGGCGCGGTGTCGGACAAGTCGAAATTCTCCGACGGAGGAATCCCGGTAACGCGTGCCAGCGTAAGCTTGTCCTTTGCAAATTGATTCTCAGACGCCAGAAGCTGTTGCTGGCGGGCTTTCCATTCGACTTGTGACCGCAACTCGTCGATCGCGGGCGAGACTCCGGCAGCGTGCTGATCGCGGGCGCGTTCATAAAGCGCTCGAGCGGTGGCGACTTCCGAGCGGGCCGCCTCCACGCGCGCACCGGCCGCGATGATACTCAAGTAAGAATTGGCGACAGCTTCCACTATCAGGTCGCGGGCGTCTTGCCCGCTCAACTCCGTGGCTCGCTGGTTCTGTTCCACCGCCTGTAAATTCTTGCGCGCCGACCAGTCGATCAAGTTCATGCTGGCGGAGGCCCTGATGTCCGAGTAGCCGAACGGACCGATGATCGTGGGCAGTCCGGGAAAGCGGAATCCAAAGGTTGCCAGGTTGAGAGTCTGAACATATTCGCCAACGCTCCCATTGACAGTGGGCAGCAGGGCGCTAAGGGCACGGATTCGCTCCACCCTCGCCAAGCGGTTGGATGTATCCACCTGCAGGGCACGCAGGTTGTTTTTCAAACCGAGCTGAATCGCCTCGTCCAGAGTGAGCTTTCGCGGAGCTGGAGGCTGCCCCTGAACCGTTATAGCGAGGCATGCTAACCCGAAATAAAGCAAAAGTTTACGCATCACAGGGTCATAAGTTGGGCACGCAAGATGCCGCGCTAACTAAATGAAAATATTATGAGTGCCGATCCTGCGGCGCCGATATATCGTCAACTAGCGAAATATCGTCTTCTGATACCGAGCCGCTCCATCCGTGATTGAAGGGTACTGCGCTTCAGTCCCAGCAGGCTGGCCGCGCCGTGGGGGCCGCCGACCACCCAGTTAGATGCGTTCAGGGCCTCCAGGATGTGACGACGTTCGGCATCGGTCATCCGGAGGACGGTTGAGGGTTCGGAAATGGGCTGGCTAAGGGCATCCTTCGGGATCTGCAAGCGGGCGCCAGAGGTGAGGATCACCGACCGCTCTATTACATTCCTCAGCTCGCGAATATTGCCGGGCCAAGCGTAGTTGACCAGCGAGTCCATGGCCTCGACCGGGATGGAGTCGATGGGCTTGCGCATGCGAGCTGCGAAATCCTGGACAAAGTGGCGGGCGAGCAAGGGGATATCCTCACGGCGTTCGCGCAGCGGAGGGACAGTGATCGGGAAAATATTGAGGCGGTAGTAGAGGTCCGTACGGAACTGCTGCTCGCTGGCCAACGCACGCAGGTCGCGATTGGTGGCCGCGATCAGACGGAATTCTGAACTCATCGTGCGCGAATTGCCGAGGCGCTCAAACTGGCCGTCCTGCAGCACACGGAGAAGCTTGGGTTGCAACTCTAGCGGGAGGTCGGCAACCTCGTCCAGGAACAGAGTGCCTCGATCCGCCAACTCGACGCGTCCCAGGCGCTGAGTGAGGGCTCCGGTGAACGCGCCCTTTTCGTGGCCGAACATCTCACTCTCGAGCAAACCGGCGGGAATGGCCGAACAGTTGAGCTTGACGAAAGTACCTTGACTCCGCCGGCTGAGCTGATGAAGAGCACGTGCGACCAATTCCTTGCCGCTACCGGTTTCGCCTTGAATCAATACAGTCGAATCGGTAGGGGCGGCGGTCTGGATCTGCTCCAGGACGTGCCGCAAGGCC
>CAZDGT010000507.1:0-3448 GCA_964504905.1 uncultured Bordetella sp.
AGGCGAGTGCGGTTGTGGGCGCGAGCACCGCCACCTGCTTGCCGTCACCCAGAGCCTTGAACGCCGCGCGCATGGCGATCTCAGTCTTGCCGAAGCCCACGTCGCCGCAGAGCAGGCGGTCCATCGGATGCGGCGATTCCATATCGCGCTTGATTTCTTTCGCAGCAGAAATCTGGTCTTTGGTTTCGGTGAACTCAAAGGCGTCTTCGAATTCGCGCTGCCAGTTGGAGTCCTTCGAGAACGAATAACCTTCGGCCACACGGCGCTGTGCGTAGAGCTTCAATAGCTCGTCGGCCATGTCGCGCATCTTGGCTTTGACTTTGGTCTTGCGTTGCGTCCAGGTGGCGCCGCCCAGGCGATCGAGAGGCGGTCCCGATTCTCCGCCGCCGCGATATTTCTCGACCAGGTCCATCCGCGTGAGCGGCACGTAGAGCTTGGATTCGCCGGCGTATTCGAGCAACATGAAGTCGCCCTTTTGCTCGCCCTGCACGATTTCGCGGAGACCCAGAAATTTGCCGACGCCGTGAGTCGTGTGAACCACGAAGTCGCCGGGCTTGAGATCCGCAAGATCCGCCGCGAAGACGCTGAGCTGGCTCTTAGTGATGCCGGGACGCGCGATCAGATCGGAGGGATCGAACAGATCTTCCGAGCCAATGAATGCGATGGAGGACTCTGGAAAGATGGAGCCGCGCCGGACTAGACCCTTGATCAGATAGGTGTGCGCCACCGGGCCGGCTAGATAAGCGCGTTCGGCGAGATAGGGCGACGCCGCTTCATTAGGGGCGAGGCCCAGTTGGAAGGGCACCGAATATTCACGCAGAATGTCGGCCAGGCGCTCGAGTTCACCGTTTGAAGGAGCGAACAGCGCGACACGATAGCCTTGCTCGACCATGGTTTTGGTTTCGGCCACGGCCACTTGCATGCTCCCGTGGAAAGCCATGGTGGGGCGCGTGGCGACATGAGGCGTGCCGGGATTCAGATCGAGCTCTCGGAACGCCACTTGGCGGCGCGCTGCGAGACGGGTTTCCAGATCTTCCCAATGGAGGAAGCTGGCGGCGGCAAGTTCGGCGGAATCTTCTATCTGGTCCAGACGCTTCCACAGGCGCTCGGCTGCGCCGCGAATTTGCTCAGGCTCGTCGAGGACGATCAGTGCGCGCGCTTCGAGATCGAGAAGGGTTTGCTCGCGCCGGTCTTCGAGGGCGGCGGCGAATTCCCATCCTGGATAAGCGGCTCCAATCCGTGGTTGCTCCGCCAGAGGCAGCACTTCAACCTCCGTGAGCTTCATGACGGAGCGCTGGCTTTCGACATCGAAGCGGCGGATAGACTCGATTTCATCGCCGAAAAATTCGATGCGCAGCGGGCGCGCGTTTTCGGCGGGGAAAACATCGAGGATGCCGCCACGAATGGAGTACTCGCCGGTCATCTCTACCGGCTCGCGCTTCTCGTAGCCGATCGAGACCAGATGCGCCTCGATGGTTTCGAGTGGCATCTCTTCGCCGATGCGCAGATCGACAGCCAAGCGGCGGTAAAAATCGGCCGCGTGAGTGCGAAGCAATACCGAGCCCACGGGTGCGATGGTGATGGGCGCCTTTGTGGCCGCCATGCGCCACAGTCCGATAGCGCGCTGCTCGCTGATTTCATTGTGCGGCGAGAGGTTCTGGCCGGGGAGCACGTCGAGGGCGGGCAGCAGTTGGGGCGAGCCCCCTTCGGCGCGTCCGATTAAGAGATCGAAGAACGTCTCGGTGAGTTCCAGCAGAGACTCCGCGCTTTGATTGCCATCGGTGACCACCAAAAGCGGGCGTTCGGTTAGTTGCCAGAGCAGGACCAGATAGAGGGCTTTGGCAGTGGGCGTGAGTCCTGCCAAAGCCAGTTCCGAATCTTCCTGGCGGAGCGCCTTGGTGAGGACTTCTTGAAATGCCGGGTGGCGGCTAAGGGTCTGAAAGAGGTCGCGGACTGCAGGGTGGGTCACGGGAAGCCGGTTCTTAGCCGCCGACCGGATGGCGGCCCAAAAGTTCCTTCTCGATATTGGTAGTGGAGAAGCCCGGCTCCAGCGCCAGCGCCATTACTTTGCCGCCGGCGGCTTCTACTTCTTCGCGCCCGGCGATGAAATGAGCCCAATCGGCACCTTTAACCAGCACATCCGGAAGGACTTCGGCAATCAGTTCGCGGGGCGTGTCCTCGTCAAACAGGGTGACGGCGTCGACCGCTTCCAGGGCCAGGCTCATGCGGGAACGTTCACTTTCGGAAAGCAGGGGGCGCGTTGGCCCCTTCAGCCGGGCGACGCTGCTGTCGGTATTCAGGGCCAGGATCAGAATATCCCCTAGACTGCGCGCACGCTCCAGTAGCCGGATGTGCCCGGGATGAAGGATGTCGTAGCAGCCGTTAGTAAAAACCACGGTTTTACCAGCACTACGCCATTGAGCCCGAACCTTCACCAGCTCGGGGCGCGCATAGAAGACTCCCATATCGATAATCCATTGTACCCGGGAGGCCCCATTGCTCCGTCCAGGCTGAGAGAGTAGAATTGGCACAGGTGGTTTGCTCTATGCGACTTAAGCTTTTGCTCGCCGTTTCCTGCTCCGTAGGGTGCCTGATGATCCCGGCAGCCGCGCAGGATAAGAACAAGAAAGACAAGTCCGGCGAGGCGCGCGAGACCGTCGCGAAGCCTATGACGGATAAGCAGCGGCGGCAGCAGCAGGAACGGCTGCGCCGAGAGCTGGAAACCCCTTATAGGAAATGGCTGAGCGAAGACGTCGGCTACATTATTAGCGACGAAGAGCGCAAGGCCTTCAAGACGCTGGCAACCGATGAAGAACGCGAGCAGTTCATCGAGCAGTTCTGGCTGCGGCGCGACCCTACCCCAGATACCGAAGAAAACGAGTTCCGCGAAGAGCACTACCGCCGCTTGGCTTACGCCAACCAGTACTTCGCTTCAGGCATACCGGGGTGGAGGTCGGACCGTGGCATGATCTATATCAAGTTCGGACCGCCGGACGAGAGAGATCAGCATAACGGCGGCACGGAGCAACGCGACGTTAGTGAAGGCGGCGGTACAACCAGCACCTACCCCTACGAGCAGTGGCGCTACCGCTACCTTGAGGGATTCCCTCCGAATGTGCAGATCGAGTTTGTGGATCCTACCCTCACGGGCGAGTTCCGCATGACGATGGACCCGTCGGAGAAAGATGCGCTCACGAATATTCCTGGCGCTGGCTTGACGATGTGCGAGCAGATGGGCCAGTGCAACAAAGTCGACCGCTTTAGCCGGACCGATGGTACCCGCTTGGGCATTGCGCCAGGCATGATGAGAGAGAGTATGAACCAGTTCACACGGCTTGCGAACTTCGCGAAGCTGCAGGCTCCGCCGCCTATTGGAAAGCGCATATTCCCGATCATCCTTACTTCAATCCTGAATGTGAATGTCTGGTGGTTTTCATTCTCAACACGC
>CAZDGT010000508.1:0-5952 GCA_964504905.1 uncultured Bordetella sp.
CAAGACCTGAAGTCCGGGGTCAGTGGAATCCGCCTCCTGGGAGAGAACGTTGCGATAGTACTGGAAGCGCGTCTCATTGACTGTTGCTCCGTGCACGGAAGTTTCGGTGAATTGAGCAGTGTGGATCAGAAAGTGCGTATGAAATCCGCGCGAAGTCAGGTTGAAGCCGCCAATGCCCGCGCCCTCAATGTCTCCATTAATGAGCCCGTAGCGCAATGTGATCGTGTTGTTTTCATTTACCTGATAGTCCACCCGCGGCTCCACGCGAGTGCGGCGCTGCGCGGTCTTGAAAACATCCAGGAGGGGCGTCGCGGCTAAGGTGCGGGGATCAAGCGTTACAGCATTGACGATCGAGCCATTATCGACATTGTGCTGACTGGCGGTGAAGGCGAAGGAAGCGCGCCCGTTGACAGGACCGCTGACCGTGTTTTCAAATTCATTGAGTGACAGAGGCGCCTTCTGAGACGAGTAGGGGTTGCGCGAGTTCCAAAACTGATTTGCAAAGTTGTAATTCAGAGAAGCGTGATATTTGTCGGTTCCGGGCTTCGTGAGAATTTCAATACGGCCCAGGCCAAGCCGATCGAACTCCGGCGAGAACGGATTTTGGTTGATGCGAATTTCGCGGATGGACTCCTTGGGTGGCAGCTCGCCGCCGCTGAATCCGTCAATGTAGACGGAACCGCCGCCTGGCCCCGCCGCTGGCCCTGCGAGCATCTGCAAGTCCGCCTGCAGGTCTTCAGGATTGTCGGAGAGAGAATCCAAGTCGTCGCCGTTTAGAACAGTGGCGCTGGCGTTGCTCGCGGCATCCGTACTGACGGCTGGCCCGGAGTTCTCGTCCACAACAATCTGTTGGGTTGTCGACGCCACCGTTAGTCGCAGATTTAGGGTCTGGGAGCCTGAACGGATGGCGACGGATCTAATTTGCGCCAGCACCAGCTGCGGCGCTGACGCCTGAACTGTATAGTCCCCCGGCGTCAAGCCCGCGAAAGCATACCCGCCGTCGCCAGCAGTAGTTGCTGTTCTTTCCACGCCGCCGGAGCCTGTGAGCGTAACCGTCGCACCAGGGACAACGGCTCCGCTTTCATCCGTGACAACACCGCGGAGGATCGAATTCTGAGCAGCAGAAGGCGCCGCGCCCCACAGAATCAACACGATGAGAGCCGCAAGTTTCACCGAATTGATCCTTTTTGCACTCACTCCTTTCTAACAGCACAAACTTAGGATTAGCTGAAGAATGGCACGGAGGCAAAATGGTCGGTCCGTCGCTATTTTTGTAAATCGTTCAGTAACGGAATATCTTTGGACGGCTTCGGTGGAGGGATCGCCTTCAGATAGGCGTACACATCCGTCAGTTCCCGGTCCGACATCACTTTCTCGGTAAAGGCCGGCATCTGGCCTGCGGGCCGGCGCACGTAACGGATCACGCCTTGCATGTTCAACCGTGGCGGGCCGATACGCGCTCCCGCTATCGTTCCCTGCCCCAGCGTGCCGTGGCACTCGAAGCAGCCGACTTTCATGAAGATGCGCTTGCCGTTCTCCGCGTCTTGGGCGTGGATGGAACTTGCGAGTAGAGCGGCGGCGAAAAGAAGTCTTTGCATTGGATTCCCTAGCGCGGCTGCGTGATGACATCAATCAGCGCCGGTTCTCCACGCTTAACGACTTCGATGGCTTGCTTAATTGCGGCGCCGAGATCCTTCGGATCGGTGATCGGTCCCTTGCTGAAAATGCCGTAGGCTCTAGCCATCATCGCGTAATCGATATTAGGATCGTTGATTGCTGTGCCCACGTTAAAGTTCTCCAGGCCGCGGTTGGCACGAGCGGACATATCGGTGAGGTACATGGCCTCCTGATGATAGGAGCGGTTGTTGTGCATGATGGTCAGCATGGGGATGCGGTGATGAGCTGCGGTCCACAGCACGCTAGGCGCGTAGTTGAGATCACCGTCACACTGGATGTTGACCGTCAACCGCCCATACTTGCGATTCGCCAGCGCCGCTCCTACTGCCGCCGGAGCGCCGTAGCCGATCCCGTAAGCGCCGTGCTCGCCCAAGTACTGATAGTGCTTCTTGAAATCCCACAGGCGCAACGGCCAGGCGCTGAAGAACGGATTGACATCCGACACCAGTGACCAGTCTTCGTTCTTGATCTGGTTCCACAGTTCCATCGAGACACGAGCGGTACTGATGGGGCTGGCATCCCAACCATAAGCGGCTAGCTCAATGTCGCGCTCACGAACTGCCTTGGATGCTTCGGCGAGCTTCGCGCCGCGCTCCTGAAAAGCACGCTTGCGATCCGGAGTGATCAGCTTCTTACACGCTTCGATGAGGGCGGGAAGCGTGGCCTCGGCATCCGCCGCGATCGACAGGTCGACTTCAGCATAGCGGCCGAAGTCCTGATAGTTGCTCTTGCCATAGAGATCGCCGGAGTAGATCGTGATCAGCTTCGCCCCCGGCTTGGTGATGGGCTTCGATTCCATGCCCATGCGATTGATGGGAGTCATGGAGTGTGTAGCCATCCAGAAATCCTGCACCTCCAGACCCAGCACCACGTCGGCGGTGGCAATGTTGCCGCCGTTTAGCGGATGCAGAGACGGAAAGTTCATGCGGAAGTGGCGGTCCTGCACGGGGGCTTGCAAGGTCTCCGCGAGTTCCACGAGTAGCGCGATGCCCCTAGGTGTGCGGGCCGAGCGTCCCGCTACGATCACTGGATTTTCCGCAGCCACCAGCATCTTCGCAGCCTCGGCCACAGCGCCGGAATCGCCAGCCGGAGGAGTAGACAACGCCAGCTTTGGAATCCGCGCCGTGCGCCGGTCAGCTTCCGGCATGGGTTCTTCCTGAAGCACCGCGTCGGCCACGATTACAACCGGCTCATAGGGCGGCGTCATTGCGATTTTGTAAGCGCGCACCGAGGATTCAGCGAAGTGACTCAGCGAGACAGGGTTGTCATCCCACTTGATGTAGTCGCGCACCATGGCGGCGGCGTCCTGGACGCTATGCGCCCATTCCACGTCGCTGCGCCGGAAGTTGATGTCCTGGATGTTGCCCAGAACGATATATACCGGTACGCGGTCGGCGTACGCGTTATAGATCGCCATCGACGCGTGCTGCAATCCCACGGTCCCGTGCGCCATCACCATCAGCGGCTTCCCTTCGATCTTGAAGTAGCCGTGCGCCATCGCGACCGAAGACTCTTCGTGGCAGCAGGTGATTAGTTCCGGAGCCTTGTTGCCGCCGTAGTTGACCAATGATTCGTGCAGTCCACGAAAGCTGGAGCCGGGATTGGCGCAAACGTAGTCAAAGTTCAACGTCTTGATGACGTCAACCATGAAATCGGCGCCAGGGCGGTCAGTTGTATAAACATCCACGCGCGGCGCAGGTGCCGACTTTTCAGCAGCAGCCAATGTGGCAGAAGGCAGTGGCGTCGCGGTGCGTTCAGGAGCCTGCGCCTTGGCGACAGGTGCGTTCGTTACCAGCGCCGCGGCACCGGCAGCCGCCCCCGCCGCGCCCTTCAGAAATCCACGCCGCCCGACTGGACTCTTCTTGGCCATCCGCGTCGCCTCCCCGCTCTGAGAATCAAAGTAGCACTATTCCCAAGCGGGGAGGCGTCCTCAACTTGCGGAGCGGTTACTTAGTTCCTTGACCCTAAGACCTGCTGCGTACAGGATCGATTGCACCCAGAGCATGGTCCAGAGCCAGTAGGGCGTGTCATCGCTGTTGGCACCTCTTACGAGGAATGAAAATGGGTTGCGGCCATGACTTAACGCATAGACGACTAACACGACCCAGCCCACTGTGGGAATAACCCAGCTCCAATAGCCAAGATGGGCGGCTCCGGGAAAGAAGTATCCTGCGATCAACCCTGCGGCGAGAGCCAACGCGGCGGCGAGGATCAAGTCCACAACTTCCTGCGGAACAGGCGGATCGCTCCATTGGCTGCTCCTGTTGGGGCTAGACGCGACTGCAATCGTCACGAGGAAAAGCCCCACAGTCGCAACAGCTTGGTGCGCGATAACAGCCGCTATTTTCCAATCCTCAGATTGTTGCCGCGACTTCGAATCGCCGCCTAGATGCTCCATAGGCGGCGATTCTACCTTAATCGTGGGGCGTCATGCCGCTACTTCACCGGCGAATTCATGCGGTAGAAGTTATTAGGCCCGGGATTCGGGCTTTCCCAAGCCTGATACAGATACGCAGTGGCGAGCCCCAAGCCGATGACGGTAACCACAACGGTCATGGTCTTTCCCCAGCGATCGATGGCATTCAGGCGGCGGGCGAGTGAGGTTTGCTTGGCGATTTCCCCTTGTTCGCCGTCGGCTAAGTGCACCACGTCATCCTCCCGGTGCGTTGCGAGAACACTGCGGTAGATCGCCAGAATCAGCGTCGCGACTCCGAGAACGACCCAAATGGAGATAAGAAAAGTTGCGTTCATTGAGATGGCCTCCTTGCTTCTTACCTATGTTCGGCATTTGGCGGACCAAAGTCTTTTCATCTAACATCAACGGTTTAGCAACATCATGAATGAAACACTTGGGGGATTACACCCAGACTTGACGTGCAAGACGCCCCACTTTACTCTTGCGGTATGAGCGCTCTTACACTCAAGGTCAACGGACAGAGCCATACGCTCGACCTGGACCCCTCGACTCCTCTCCTTTACGCGTTGAGCGACGACCTGGGTCTGCGCGGGCCGAAGTTCGGCTGCGGACTGGGGCAATGCGGGGCCTGCACGGCTATCGTGAGCGGGACTGCCATGCGGTCCTGCGTCACGCCCGTGAGCTCGGTGGTGGGCAAGGAGATCGTCACCTTGGAAGGTTTGGGGACGCCCGAGAAGCCGCATCCCATACAGAAGGCCTTCATCAATGAGCAGGCGGCGCAGTGCGGTTTTTGTCTGAATGGAGTGATCCTGACGGCCAAGGCTTTCTTGGACAAGAACCCAAAAGCATCGGAGACCGAAATCCAACAAGCCTTATCGACGGTGCTGTGCCGCTGCTTCACCCACGTGCGCATGCATCAGGCGATCGCGCGTTACGCGAAGGAGGTGGCGAAATGAAAGGAACGGCCATGACTCCGGAAGCGAAGGCGGCGCTAGACCGCCGCGGGTTCCTGAAGAGCGCAGGCGTGTTGATCGTGGGTTTCCACATGGCGGGTAGCGACACGGCGCGCGCGCAGTTCGGACAAGCTCCATTGCCCGGCGCGCCTGCGATGGATCAAGTGGATTCCTGGATCGCCATCGGAGCAGACGGCAGCATCACAGGATATAGCGGCAAGGAAGAATTGGGCCAAGGCATCTCGACGGCGCAGCAGCAATTGGTGGCCGAGGAACTATCGGTGCCGTTTGAGCGCGTGAAGCTGATCTACTGCGATACGGCCCTGACACCGGATCAGGCGTATACGTCGGGTAGCCAATCCCACCCTGCCAATTTCAATCGCGGGAATCTGGCGCAGGCCGGAGCCACGGCGCGGGAGACGCTGTTCAAGTTGGCGTCGCAGCGGTTGGGCGTTCCAGTGGACCGGCTCACTGCCGCGAACGGCGTGATCAGTGCAAAAGGCGATGCTGCGAAGAAGGTGACCTACGCTCAATTGGTGGGCGGCAAGAAGCTCAGCGTGATCTTGGACAAGAAGGCCGACCGGAAGCCTGCCGCAGAGTGGACCGTGCTGGGCAAGCCCATCGGGCGTCCGGATATGCCCGCGATGGCGACCGGCCAGTTTGAATACGTACACAATGTCCGGCTCCCCGGAATGTTGCATGGGCGCGTGGTGCGGCCGCCAGTCGTAGGCGCGACGCTCATTGGCGTCGACGAAAGCTCGGTCAAAGATATGCCGGGCTTAGTTAAAGTTGTTACGCGCAAGAATTTCGTCGGTGTGGTGGCGGAGAAGCCTTGGCAGGCAATCCAAGCGGCGCAAAAGTTGAAGGTTTCCTGGACGCCGGGTACGGGCCTCCCCAAACAATCGG
>CAZDGT010000509.1:0-1638 GCA_964504905.1 uncultured Bordetella sp.
TGTTGGCGTTATGGACGCCCCAAGGCTTTCTGCTGACCCGACGAATGGCATAAGCGCCTATCCTGGCGCGGGCGTTCCCGGCGTTCCTTTCGTCAAGGACCAATCGCGCATTGCACAGGGCATCAAGGAATATGATACTTATGACCGCATTGCGCCCGTCATCAAGGACCAGTCACGACTTACCCCGGCCCCGTCCTATGTGAACAGGTTTGCCCCGCCGCCTTCTGAAGTCTCGGCAGACCTTTACAACAGAGTTGACCAATTGATAGGGGCCATGAACCGCCCGCGTGAATCCGAAGTCGGGGTTCCGGCAAGCATGGGGCCGACATTTGGCCCTGAGACTCCGGCGGGACCGGAAGGCTGGCAGCAGGGCGATGTAAACATTGACCCAACATCTTCCACGCCGCTGGACTACGCCAAAGAGATTGCGATGAATACGCCTATCGCCCGTGCCGCAACGGGCATTATGAATGTGCTTGACCGTATTTCAGGCGGGCCTGCCTATCGTGATGACGTGTCGCTTGGCACCGACGAATCCGGCAGGCGCACCGATCGTGCTCCTTCCGGCAATAGCTATAGCCCCGGTGGCTTTGGTCCTGGCGGTGGCGACAGGCGCGGCGGGTTTAGGGGCGGCGGCACGGGCAAGACCCCGCACCCCAAGACCGATGATTCGACGACACCCCCGCCCGTAACACCGCCCGTAACACCGCCGCCCGTCAACATGGCGCAATGGTTCTATCCGCAATATCAATCCACATGGGCAGGCTTGCCCGTAGGGCTAGGCGGAACCTATGGCCGCGCCTAGATGTGACCGCAGGGCCATTCTGGGCCTTGTAGGGCCGCATTTCCCTACGCTGGCCCCGGATATAGGCTCGGATGCGCTTCATGGCTTCCTTGACGCTGTAACGGGCCTAGAAACGCCTTTGAGTGAACCCAACGCAACCGCCTTTGACCGCTGGCGGCAGGCCCTTTCGGCACAAGGTTATCCGGTATGGGGCGTAACCCCTGAAAAAGCAGCGGCAATCAAGGCTAGGGCCGAAGAACTGAAACAAGAGGAAGCCAAGCGCATGGCGGAACTTCCCGAACTCCTGGCGACACTCAAGAAAGACGCGCCACTGGTTACGGCGGCGGAATTGCTGAAAGCGGCGGAAGCGGAATCCAAACCGTGACGCAGCCCCTTGTAGGCCCGCCCGAACCCGTAAACATAACGAGCTTCACGACCGTGACATCATACTTGAGGTCATTGCGTCTTTCAATTTTCAATATTTGGTCTGGGAAGCTGAATTGCGTTGGTGAAATCACGCTAACGCCAAACGCCGCGACAACCGTTCTAAACCGCAAGGGCCTCTCGCCGCAGAGCGTTGTGCATTTCGATCCAAAGACCGCCAATGCCGCGACGGAACTTTACGGCGCGACCATGTACGTGCTGACCGCAAACCGCCTTAACGACGCGTGGACTATCACCCACGCGAATAATGCCAATGCCGACAAGACATTCCAATACTCCGTCCTTGGTTAGTTTCGTCGGAATACTCAGCAGGGACATTTGGGTTATCTGGGGCAGCGTCAAGGGCTTCATTCAAGACGGCTTGGCGGAAGGTGAATCGCTCGACACTATTCTCGAACGCCTCACTGCCA
>CAZDGT010000510.1:0-2315 GCA_964504905.1 uncultured Bordetella sp.
CGATGTCAGCTTGGTGCGAATGGAGGAGTCCGATGACCCCCGTGGCGCCTGCCGCCGGACTGATCTTGTAGGGCCCTCCCAGCTTGCGCGCCATTTCTTTGACGATGTCGGCGACGGGCCCAGTAATCGCGCCGGTTTGCGCATCGACGTGCCCCTGCACCGGATTCGCGCCCAGGAAGGCCGCCCGCAAGGTGCCAGTGGGCGCAAGGTCTGCCGCCAGCAAGGATCCAGCAAAAAATAGGAAGGCGAGGGCTCCACGCATGGAGCCCATTATAATTAACGACCGCCGAAGCGGCGGCCACGGGGCGCGAAACTGCCACCCTTGGGTTTCTGTCCAGGATGCTTCTGATGACGCTGGATCGGGATCACCACGGTCTTGAGGGATGACTTCTCTTCCCTTTCCAAGTCCGCTCCCGCTTCGCGCGGAGTCAGGCGCACGCCCAGAGCTTTCTCGATCTGGCGGATATCGCCGCGTTCGGCGCGCGTGCTAAATGTTGACGCCGTTCCACGGGCCCCCGCGCGAGCCGTCCGGCCCACGCGATGGATGAAATCCTCGGGGACCTGCGGCAAATCGTAGTTGACCACGTGCGCGATGCCGTCCACGTGAATCCCGCGAGCGGCCACATCGGTAGCCACCAACACGCGGTAATCGCCCTTCTTGAATCCGGCCAAAGCCTGATTGCGCTGGCTCTGCGTACGGTCGCCATGAATGCGCGCGGCATCCACGCCATCGCGTCCCAGTTTCTTCGCCAGGCGATCCGCGCCATGCTTGGTGCGCGCGAATACCAGGAAGGACCCGGTCTCCTCCGCCAACAGCTTGCGCAGCAGGCTTAGCTTGCGATCCTGCTCGACTTCATAAACGTGAAGGTCGACTTTATCCACCGGCTTCGAATCGCCACCGATGGCGATACGCACCGGATTCCGCACATGCGAGCTGATCAGGTGCGCGACCGACTTCTCAATGGTCGCCGAGAAGAACAGCGTCTGCCGCGTCGGCGGGACCTTCTTCAGGATCGCGTGAATCGCGGGCAGGAAGCCCATGTCGAGCATACGGTCGGCTTCATCCAGCACCAGGAAGCGCACGCCGCTGAGATCCACTAGCTTGCGCTCGAGGAAATCGCACAGGCGGCCCGGCGTGGCGATCACAATTTGCGATCCCCTGCGGATGGCCTGCAACTGGGTGGATTCGTTCATACCTCCGACCACCACGGAGGAGCGCACCGGCAGGCTGGCCGCGAGTTTGATGGCGGCTTCGTTGACCTGCAGCGCCAGCTCGCGCGTGGGGGTGAGGATCAGGGCGCAGACGCCGGTGGGGCGGTCCGTACGCGTAAGAAGTTCGTAAATCGGCAGGAGAAAGGCAAGAGTTTTGCCGGTTCCTGTTTGCGCGGTGGCCACCACATCGCGGCCTTCGAGGGCCGGGGGAATCGCCTGCGCTTGCACGGGAGTCGGTTGGACAAACCCGTGGCGGGTCAAATTACTCTGCAGCGACGCGCTGAGAGTGAGTTCAGAAAATTTATTCATTCAGTGTTTTTTGTTTTGGGGGAAAAATCAGCGAACCGGCTAACGATACAAGGCGGGAGCAGATCTGCTTGAGAATATGATAGCACGTTTGTGTGGTGTCCTTATAGGTGCGTTGCAGCGCTACGCGTTATTCTTGCAGTGACATAACGACAGGCAACCCATGCAAACGCATTAATGGCAACCGTAACCACATAGAAAGCAGGACGGTAGGCCCGTATTGTCGGCCGTCGTGCCGCGATAAAATCGCCGGGAAGTAACATAAATGCTCGCCAATATTCCGCTGCCAAAGCTAGCGCTGGGGCGAACCAGGATAAAACTCGCGAACTGCCAAAGCAGGAAGCAGGACCCAAGCCCCAGCCATCCCTTTTGAGTTGACGTGAGCATACGCTCAACCCACATTACCAATTCTGCAATCGTCCATCCGTCGACCGTGATCAGGACTTCGAAACCCGCAGCTTCCCCAGCCCGCAGTAGGGGTCCGCTCTTCAGCTCGGCCAGATTGGGGTAGCGGTTTGCAGTCACGTACCCGAAGAGAAGTCGAAGGCGTTTGTCGCGACTGGGCTCAGCATCTACACGTCTATCCAACGGCCACACACCTGCACTGCCAAGTGACAACGCAAGCGAGATCCGCGTTGTTCCGTCGCATAATGACGCCCCGCCGCCGTTAGCTTCGTCAGCGATGCGATGATACAGGTGTTTGATCAACCGCCCAAGGAGGGCCATCACTATGCAAGTTGCCCGAGTTACAGAAATCATCGCGTCTTCGGAAAAGAGCTTCGATGACGCGGTGAAGG
>CAZDGT010000511.1:0-6137 GCA_964504905.1 uncultured Bordetella sp.
AACCGGCATGACTCCCTACGAGATTATGCTCTCCGAATCGCAGGAGCGCATGTTGCTGGTGGCCGAAAAAGGCCGGGAGGACGAGGTTTTCGCGGTTTTCAAGAAGTGGGGACTAGACGCGGTCACGATCGGCGTGGTGACCAATGACGGCAAGTTGCGCGTAAAAGATCACGGCAAGGTGGTCGCCGAAATCCCGAATCGCGAATTGGCCGACGAAGCGCCGCTCTATGATCGTCCGCACAATGCCGCACCGTATCGCTCGACTCCTATGGAGGCGCCCACCCTCGCCAGTCGCGACTTGAATGCCGATCTGCTGGCTCTGGTCGGATCGGGCGACCTGTGTTCCAAGCGCTGGATCTGGCAGCAGTACGATTACACCGTCCGTACAAATACTATCGCGGGCCCGGGCGGAGATGCCGCCATTGTACGCATCAAGGAAACCGACACCAGCGTGGCCATGTCGCTCGACGGCAACGGGCGGTATTGCTCGCTCGATCCGCGAGAGGGCGCCAAGCTGATGGTAGCCGAGTGCTGCCGCAATCTCTCTACGGTTGGTGCGACGCCGGTTGCCGCGACTAACAATCTAAACTTCGGCAATCCAGAGCGGCCTGAGATCATGGCGCAACTCGTCGAGGCCATTGAAGGCTTGAGCGAGGCCTGCCGTTTCTTCGACACTCCGATTACGGGCGGCAACGTCAGCCTGTATAACGAAACACTAGGCGAAGCGATCTGGCCCACTCCGGTTATGGGCATTGTGGGGCTGATGAAGACTGCCGAACCAGTGACCATTCCGTTCAAGCAGCAAGGCAGGACCGTGATGCTCTTGGGCGGCCTGGGCCCTTGCGATGCCACCCACTTCGGCGGCACGCAATACGCCAAAGTTGTTTTAAAGAAAATGTGGGGCCTGCCACCTGCGCTCGACATGGACTACGAGAAGCGGGTGCAGGCGGCCATCCGCACGATCGTTAACGAAGGTCACGCCGAGTCGGCGCATGATGTAAGCGACGGGGGCCTGGCCGTGGCACTCGCCGAATGTGCTGTGAACGGGGTCGGCGCGTCGGTGGAGATCGCCACCAGCCTTCGGCCCGAGTTTGCGTTGTTCCACGAAGGTCCATCACGAATCTTACTTTCGACAGCAGTTCCGGAGATGGTAGAGGCAATCGCCCGCAAGAACAATGTGGAAGCGTTGCGCATCGGCGTTACAATGAATACAGGGTTACGGGTAGGAGACGGCTCCGTGACTTGGATTGATTCCCCCGTGGACCGTCTCAAGCAGGTTTGGGAGAACGCGCTGGCGGAGGAGCTGGCACCCGTACATGTTTGATAAGTTCCACGATGAATGCGGCGTGTTTGCCATTTACGGCCATCCAGAAGCCGCTAATCTCACCTATTTAGGCTTGTACGCGATGCAGCATCGCGGGCAGGAAAGCGCGGGCATCGCCAGCAGCGATGGCCGCCACATTCACAATCACAAAAGCATGGGCCACGTGGCCGATATTTTCACGCCGGAAGTGCTTGGCACATTGCCCGGAGAGCTAGCCATCGGGCATACCCGCTATTCCACTGCCGGCGATACCGTGCTTCTGAACGCACAGCCCTTTTCGGTGGCCTGCAACAAAGGTCAAGTCGCGGTGGCCCACAACGGCAACATCACCAACGCAGGAGAGCTGCGCCGCGACCTGGAACGCGAAGGCTCCATCTTTCAGGCTTCGAGCGACACGGAAGTCATCCTGCACCTAGTGGCACGGTCGCGCGAAAAAACTCTTCCGGGAGCGCTCCGTGAGGCGCTGCTGCAACTCGAAGGCGCATTTTCGCTGGTGTTCCTGGCGGAAGATCGCATAATCATCGCGCGCGATCCCCACGGCTTCCGGCCTCTGGCGTTCGGGCAGATGGAACTGTCGGGCGGTTCGATCTGCTACGTTTTCGCTTCCGAGACCTGCGCATTCGATCTGATCAATGCTGTTTATCTGGGCGATGTAGAGCCGGGCGAGATGGTGATCGTCAGCAAGGACGGCATGACGCGGGAGCGCTACGCTCCGGTTCGTGCTCACTCGCACTGCGTTTTCGAACACGTCTACTTTTCTCGTCCCGATTCGTTTGTTTTTGGACGCGCCGTTGAAGAATCACGCGAGCAGTTGGGACGGCTACTGGCCATCGAGCATGCGGTGGATGCAGATATCGTGGTGCCGGTGCCCGATTCCGGCGTCGCGGCGGCCTTAGGTTACTCTTCGGAATCCGGCATCCCGTTTCGACAGGCGTTAATCCGCAATCATTACGTGGGCCGCACCTTCATTGAACCTTCGCAGGCCATTCGCGACTTCGGCGTGAAGCTGAAGCTCAACCCGGTCCGGCATCTGCTGGAAGGTAAGCGCGTAGTTCTTGTGGATGACTCGCTGGTGCGCGGAACGACCAGCCGGAAAATTGTCCGTATGGTGCGGGGCGCGGGCGCTCGCGAGGTGCACCTGCGCATCTCCTGCCCACCCACCATCTCACCGTGTTTCTATGGCGTGGATACGCCCAGCGTGGCCGAACTCATCGCCGCCAATAACACGGTCGAAGAGATCCGCCGCTTCGTCGAAGCCGACTCGCTCGGCTACTTATCGCTCAGCGGCTTGCGCGAGGCTGTGGCCGATCGCAACCATGACTACTGCTACGCCTGTTACACAGGCAACTATCCCACCGAACTGGTGAATATCCAGGAATTGATGGGCGCCAAAGACCGAAGAGGCTGAGTTCTAGTCCCGCCTTAACGTCGCTAGTCCCGCTCCCGCGCCAATCAGCAATCCACCAGCGATGCGGTTCGTCCATTTCGCGTAACGAGGCTGCCGGGCCAGGGTGGAAGCTTGGCCCGCTGCTATGCCATAACCCATCAGCACACCAAATTCACAGGCCGCTGAGGTCAAACCCAGTATGACAATCTGTGGAACTAGGACGTGCCGAGGGTCAATGAATTGCGGCAAGATGGCTGAGAAAAACACGACAGCCTTGGGGTTCGACATTTGCAGTATGAAGCCGTCCCCAAAGAGTTCCGCGGATCTGGCGCCAACTGCGGCTTGTTCCTCGGCGGGCAAGACGCTTGCATGCCCAAGAATAGTCCGCGCACCTAGAAATATCAGGTATGCGGCGCCCAACCACTTAATGGCAAAGAATAAGCGGTACGACGAAACCACCAACGCGCCAATACCCGTCGCCGATAGCGCGAAATAAAAGGTATTCGCCGCCAAGATGGCGAGAATGGAAGCGATCCCCTTCCGCGCTCCCACTCGCAGTGAGCTGGAAAGAACGTACAGCACCGCCGGCCCTGGCGTAAGAGACAGAACCGTTTCCGTGGCGGCAAACAGCCACCACGTGGTCCATGTCACAGGGCGGTTTCACCTCGGTCGTCATTGCGGATACGAATGGCCTCCGCCACGTCGAATACGAAGATCTTGCCGTCGCCAATCTTTCCGGTGCGCGCGGCGGCGGACAGAGCATTAATCACCTCGTCGGCCCGCGCCGATGGAACCACTAGTTCAAGCTTCACCTTCGGCAGCAGGTCCACTTGATACTCCATCCCGCGGTAGACCTCCTTGTGTCCCTTCTGGCGACCGTGCCCGCGGACCTCGGTGATGGTCATCCCATCGATGCCGATCTTCTTCAGGGCTTCCTTCACGTCTTCGATCTTGTGCGGCTGGATGATGGCTTCAATCTTTTTCATATTGGTCTCCTATGCCTCGAAGTTATAACCTTCTTCGCCGTGCATGCTGAGATCCAGCCCTTCGATCTCGGCCTGTTCATTGGCGCGCACGCCGGTCACGGCGTCGCACACCTTGAGGATAATCCAGGTGCCTACGATCGCCAGGCCCCAGGCGATCAGTGCCCCAATCAAATTGTTGATCACCTGTCCCGGATTGCCATCGACCAACCCCATGGGCTGGCCCATACGCAGATCGTTGATCTCCTTGGTGGCAAACACGCCGGTGAGGATTGCCCCAACCGTACCGCCGATGCCGTGGACGCCGAATGCGTCCAGAGCATCGTCATATCCGAATTTGCTCTTGACGACAGCGACCATGAAGTAGCAGACAATGCCCGCGACAAGGCCGATCAGCATGGCGGGCATAGGCGTCACGAATCCCGACGCAGGCGTGATCGCAACCAATCCCGCCACGGCACCGGAAATGCCGCCCAGGATGCTGGGCTTCCCATTCTTCATCCACTCGGCGAGCATCCATCCCAGCGCGGCTGCGGCTGTGGCGAAGTGAGTCGCGACGAAGGCGCTGGTCGCCAGTGCGTTGGCCGCAAGCGCGCTACCCGCGTTGAATCCGAACCAGCCGACCCACAGCAAGCAAGCGCCGATCGTGCTCAGGACCAGACTGTGAGGACGCATCGGATCCGTACCGTAGCCTTTGCGTTTTCCCAGATAAAGAGCACACACTAGCGCGGATACGCCAGAAGTGATGTGGACCACAGTGCCTCCGGCGAAGTCGAATGTCGAGACTTTGCCCCAGGTAGCGCCCAGAAATCCATTCTTGCCCCATACCATGTGTGCCATGGGGAAGTAGACGATAAGCGTCCACAGAATCGTGAACAGAAGCATGCCGGAAAACTTCATGCGTTCCGCGAACGCGCCGGAGATCAGCGCGGGAGTGATGATGGCGAACATTAGCTGGTACACCATAAACGTGCCTTGCGGAATAGTGGGCGCGTAGTCGGCATTGGGGTCCGCTCCAACGCCATGCAGAAACAGATACTGCATGCCGCCGAAGAAGGAATTGCCTTCTCCGAACGCGATGCTGTAGCCGACCAAGGCCCATAGAACGCTGACTACAGCCATCAATACGAAGCTGTGCATCATGGTGCTTAGTACGTTTTTACGGCGTACCAGGCCACCGTAGAATAGCGCCAAGCCTGGTCCCGTCATCATCAATACCAGAGCGGCGCTAGTGAGCATCCACGCGTTATCGCCAGCGGATTGAGCCGCTTTCGCGGCTTTCTCCAAATCGGCAAGTCGTTTATCGAGGTCCGCGGCTGGTTGGGCAGCAGCAAAAGAACACAACGAGAGGAACAGCAGAGACAACCTAATCATTGAAGGCTCCGTGGCGTGAAATAAACAGCCTGGTTACTCTCGGAATCTGACGGGGATCCCAAAATCTAACTTTAAGATGGTACCAATTTGAAAGCTCATCGGTGAGGTCTGTTTGGGCTGGGCTTAGTACAATCGGGCATGGGCAAGCGAATATGCTGCGGGGTTTTGCAATTAGCCTTGGTTGGCGCTAGCCTAGGCGCCCACGAGCCGGTGCGCGCGCGCCACGGCATGGTGGTGACCGATGAGCCCTTGGCGACGGACGTAGGTGTCACCATGCTCAAAAGCGGCGGCAACGCAGTGGACGCAGCTGTGGCAGTAGGCTTCGCGCTTGCTGTTACCCATCCCTATGCCGGCAACCTTGGTGGCGGCGGATTCATGCTGGTTCGCCTCGCCGACGGCCGCTCCACTTTCATCGATTTTCGCGAGCGCGCTCCGGAAAAAGCTACCCGCGATATGTATCTCGATGCGCAGGGCAATCCGACGCGCGATTCGCTGGATGGATGGCGGGCAGTCGGTGTACCCGGCACGGTGCGCGGCTTTGAATTGGCGCGATCCAAGTATGGAAGCAAAAAGTGGGCAGAGCTGATCGCGCCCGCGATTGCCCTCGCCTCCAAGGGTTTCCCTCTCTCCTACAAATCCTCGGAATCTCTCCGGGGCGCGGCCAACCTCGCGGAAGATTCCGAGTCCAAACGGATTTTTCAAAAGGGCGGCCAGTTTTTCGAAGCTGGCGACACGCTCGTACAGCCTGAACTTGCGGCGACGCTCAAACGTTTATCCGCATCCGGTGCTCGCGAGTTCTACGAAGGCGACACCGCGCGCCGGATCGCCTCTGAGATGGCTGTACATGGCGGCCTGATCACACTCTCCGATCTGCAGCATTATCAGGCGGTGGAGCGGACGCCGCTCGCCGGCACCTATCGGGGATTGCAGATACTCAGCGCGCCATTGCCGAGCTCCGGTGGCGTCGGCATTCTGCAAATGCTGGGGATGCTGGAAGACAGTGGTTACGAAAAGACCGGGGCGGGCTCGGCTGCGGCGATCCACTACACCGCTGAAGTGCTGCGCCGTT
>CAZDGT010000512.1:0-4838 GCA_964504905.1 uncultured Bordetella sp.
CAAGACCGCTCTCTCCAAACGTTTCGTGTGTTGGATCAAGCAACCGCTGAATGTTGAAAAGATGCAGGAGGCCGCTGCGCTGATTGCTGGCCGCCACAATTTCGTATGCTTCCGTGCGGCCGACCCATCGCGTCCCGGCGAATCCACCACCGTAGTAGTCACTTCCGCGGAAGTGGCCGTGGACGAAAACTTGATTGTGTTCCGTATCGAAGCATCCCACTTCGTCTGGAAGATGGTCCGGCGCCTGGCGGGAACGCTAGTGAAAGTAGGGCTGGGTGAAGTGAGTGTCGAACAGTTCGCCGGCTTGCTCATGGGCCGTAAGAATCCCGCGCTAGACATCGCCGCGTGGACCGCTCCGGCCTCTGGACTGTTTCTAGAATGCGTGCGCTATTGAGTCTACGGCGCTAGCAGGCTGCGAATGTCTTTCTCGTACGTTTCCTTGCTCACCAACCCGGTGTGAACGAAGGCGATTTTACCCTCGCGGTCGATGATGAAAGTCGACGGTAGAGAATCGACGCCGCCGTATAGATTCGCTACATCCTCGTTGCCGATCATGATCGGATAGTCGATCTTCTTTTCGGCCAGATAAGGTTTGACGGATTTCCAGCCGTCCTCATCCATCGATACGCCGAGCACCGCCAGCCCGCGAGCCTTATAGGTCTTGCTGAATTCAATGAACCAGGGGATTTCAACCTGGCAGGGACCGCACCAGGTGGCCCAGAAGTTGAGCACTACTACTTTGCCTTTGTAGCTCGCCAACGTAACTTTCGTTCCGGCGGAATCCGTGAGAGTAAAGTTCGCTGCCGGCTTCCTGTTGCTCGTGTCCGCAACGATTTTCGCCACGGCAATAGTGTCGTCCGTCAGCTCTCCCGTAAGCTGCACGCTGTCGCCCGCATGTTCCCGCAGCGCCGCAAGGTCCTGGTTGGCGATCTTGAAGACCTTACCGCCGCTTACAAAAATAAACTTGCCGCCATTCTGGACGCAAGCCAAAGTGCACTTTTGGCTGGTCATCCCCTGGTGCATGGACGTTACTTTCTGGTGGCTGATCCCGCAAACGCTGTCGCTGATTTCGCCTTTCCAGGTCATGGTGGCGGCGGAAGCGAACGCGCCCAGGCTGGCAGCCAGAATCACGCTCTCCAAAACTAGTTTCATAGTTGCTTTCACTTTACACCAAACCCTTGATGGTAGCGTTCTACCTGGCTGTGTGATAAAACTCGTGAGGAACGATGGAGGTTCATGTGAACAGCGGATGTTTGGCGTCAATCTTTGCGGTTTTGGCGGCCGTGAGCGCCCTGGGACAAACATCTTCATCCAAAGCTTGGACCGCGCCGCGTACGCCGGACGGCCAACCTGATCTTCAAGGAATCTGGTCGAACCCTACCATCACGCCCTTCGAACGCCCCGCCGCACTGGCGGGCACAGCAGTGTTCACTGAACAAGAAGCCGCGGAATACGAGGCGCGCGCGGCGCGATCTCGCGTAGACGGACCCGGCCGGCCGGGCGACGTGGGCAGTTACAACCAGGCCTGGAATGACGGCGGAACCAAGGTAGTATCCACGCGGGCGACTTCATTGGTCGTGAGCCCTCCCGACGGCAGGGTACCCGTGAAGCCCTGGGCGGAAGAAAAGCGCAACTATGACCTGGTACACGCCGCCGACTCCTGGGAGCACATGAGCGTCTGGGACCGTTGCATTACGCGTGGAGTCCCCGGAGGGATGTTCCCCGCCGGCTACAACAACGCGTATCAAATTCTGCAGATACCGGGATACGTCGTGATCTTTTACGAGATGATTCACGATACGCGCATCATTCCCGTGGACGGGCGTCCCCATCTGCCTGCAACCATCCGCCAGTGGAACGGCGATTCCCGCGGCCATTGGGAAGGCAACACGCTGGTAGTCGACACCACCAATTACAACGGAAAAGGCTGGATCGCCACCAGCGCGGCGGGCGCGCGCATCAAGGGCATCCCGCAGAGCGAAGGCGAGCATGTCATTGAGCGCTTCACGCGCATCAGCCCGGACACCATTGATTACCGAGTTACCATCGACGATCCCGAAGTCTACACCAAGACCTGGGAAGTGTCGGTTCCGTTGACCCGTGAGAAGGATTATCAGATCTACGAATACGCCTGCCACGAAGGCAATCAGGCCATGGAAAACATCCTCAAGGGCGGGCGCGCCGCCGACGCGGCTGCGAAGAAGTGATCTAGGAAAGCGGCCACCACGTGACCACGCGAGGACTGTTTGCTTGGCTCGTCGCCACCACCTGGGTAGGGTGCGCGTACGGCGGCGGGTGTCGCTCTAGCCTTCTATCGCAAGTCGCAGATGTGAACATCGAGCGACCGTCTTCACTTGCGGCGCTACTCCAATTTGGCTCCGAAAATGAGATCTGTCTTGCGGTGGAATCACCCAGTCTTGACTTGTTGACACGGCCGGCGGGAATTCATGCATCGCACGTTGCAGTTGCCTATGTGATCCAGACGCTTCTCGACGGAGCACGCTATCAACTTTTTGAGAGCAAGGGCGTCATCCATATCCGAAATGCGGATATGGTTTCTCAGATGACTCAACTGGATCTTGTCCTTCCGGAGTACAAGATTCCCAGAATGTCTGTAGCCTTTGCAATGCTAGGCTTGTCCGTGAGGCTACATCGGCTCGCTGATCCATCAATGCAGAGCATGGCAGCTTCGATCAGCGATCGCTTTCCTGATGACCAAGTAGGGCCGATGGAGGAGCGTGGACGAACAGCTCGGGAACTACTCACTCTTATTGTGAGCCAGTCAGCCGGTGGCGCTTGGATATCCGGGCAGTGTGCAGGGCCCCTTTTCCAGCGCCCATGTTGGAGAGTCATTCAATACGTTGAAGAACGTCAAAGTTTGGAGTCCACGGTCGGCAATCTTGTACACGAGTTGACGGCGCAATTGACGCCCCAAAAGTAGAAGTTTGGAAATAATCCTTACCGGCTCGGTCCCGCCAGTTCTTTGTGCAACAAATAGCTGATCTCGATGGGCGTGTCGTCCATGGATTTCACCGTGAGTAGAACCTGGTAGTAGCGTGGCAGCTTTCCGTCTGCTTTGCGCATCCGAGACACCAGGCTGCGGGCTATCGAAGCATCTGTGAAAGCCACTACGCCAGCCGCGGGACTGAAAGCATTGGTCCCCGACAGGTAGAGCACATCACCCTTGCCGTTGACTCCTGGTGCGCGTGTGATCAAAGCATAGCTTTCGTCCACTGTGCTGGTCGCCCCTCGCGGTGGCGGGTTGGCATAAAACGCAGTTTCACCTTGCGCCGGATGCAGATTGCGGATGCCGCTCGTCTCCAAAACCAATTCCTCTGTTGAAGGGAGCGCTTGGCGCTGACGGCTCGCCGAGGGCGCCCCCAGGAACACCAGGTTGCCCATGACGATGTCCGGCATCGAGAGTTCGTCACTGCTGGTTACGTAAACGTTTTGCTTGCGATCCGCCAGGAATTGGCCCAGTAAAAAAGCTCCGTTCGCATTTGCAACTCCCGTAACATTCCCGGATTGCTGTGTCGCTAGCACTACCACCAGAGGCCGGTCCTGCGATAACAGCGGAGTCCATAAGTCCCGCAGTTCGGGAGTCCACGCGACGGCCGGTGTCAGACCCGCTGTGGTCCTTTCCATCTGCAGGAGACGCACGCCGAAGTAAGATGCGCAAGCTACCGCCACGATCAAGAGTGCGACTAGCAGGATCAGGGTCCGCTTGCTCGTCCCGGGCGGGATCGAATCGGCGATATCCGGTTGACTGGCAGCCTCTGGCAGCACTGCTACGGCGCGCGGTTCAAAGGTCACCTTGAACGCGCCTTTGGGCAGATCAATGATGATCGGATCGCTCAGTCCCTCTGTGCGGTAATACTCGGCTAGCTTTTGCCGCAGGCGCGCCATATGCATCCGCACGACCGATTCCTGCCGCGGATCGTACGTCTCAGGCTTGGAGAACACGTCTAGCCCAACCGTATACTCTTTGAGGCTGTCGGCTTCACCGGAAAGCGATTTCTCCGCCAGGTAGTTGAGCAGATTGCGATGCACTTCCGACGTGCGGAGCGCCTTGCTCTGCAGAATCTTGCGGAGTTGGCTTTGATTGGTCTCTGTCTCAACTAGCATCGGTTCACTTCGGATCACTGCGCGGGCGCCAGCACGAAATCGAATTCGCAGGTGCAGAATGGCGGCTCGCCTTCGTTCTTGTGCTCGGTAAACTCCGCGATCAGCGAGTTCTTGACGCCAAATACAGCATCCTCGTCCAGATATTTGTCGATCGAGTCGAACACATGCGTCGTCACCGGTGAGTATCCCGGAGCCGAAACCCGGAAGTGAACGTGCGCCGGGCGCCAAGGGTGCCGGTTGGTAGCTTTGAGCATCTCGCCTACCGGGCCGTCGGACGGAATTTGATACGCCACCGGACGCGTGGTCTTCACCAGGTAGCGTCCGTCTTTATCGGCTCGGAACTTGCCGCGCATGTTCATTTCGTTGAGCGAAGCATCCTGGACGTCATACTGTCCGTCGGCGGCCGACTGCCACACATCCAGCTGCGCCCCCGCGATAGGACGACCGTGCAAGTCCATCACGCGGCCCGACATGAAAGTGACGATGCCCTGACGATCCGCCGCAACGATGCTATCGCCATACTGTTTTTCGGGAGCGCCGTCTCTATGGAACGGTCCGAACACCGTCGATTCGGTGGTGCCTGGCGGCTTGCGGTTGCTCATCAGATCGGTGAGCATGGAAACGCCCAGAGTGTCGGATAGCAGAATGAATTCCTGGCGGCGGTCATTGCACATGTGGCCAGTCCTGGTCAGGAATTCGATACCCTGCCACCA
>CAZDGT010000513.1:0-6285 GCA_964504905.1 uncultured Bordetella sp.
GCGTCAAGGTTCCAGGGATGCTTGTCCTATTTCGCAACCAGACACCGACCAGCGGCACCGAGGGCGGCGTAATCGATCACTTCGGTTTGCTGGTTCGCGATCTGGATGGACTTCTGAAGCGCGCTGCGGATAAGGGCTATCGTACGCTGCCGGTTTTCAAGGGCTCCGAAGGAGTTCCCAACTCTTATGTTTTCGGGCCTGATGGCGTGAAAATTGAATTGCAAACGCAAAGCGATCAGACCGAGTGGGTGGTTGCGCAGCATCTGCACTACATGGTGAAGAACCCGGACGCCCTGCGCGAGTGGTATCTGACTACGTTCTCCATGGATGGGAAGATGCGCGGCAATCACCGGTCTGCGAACGTCCCGGGTATGAACCTAAGCATCGATCCGTTGCGCCGCGCGCCCGAATCGTTTCCGATTAAAGGCCGCGCGATGGATCACTTCGGGTTCGAAGTGAAGAATCTGGAAGCCTTCTGCAAGAAGCTGGAAGCGCAGGGAATCAAGTTCGATTCTCCGTATCGCAAGATTCCAGCTGCAGGTATTGCGATAGCGTTCCTTACAGACCCTGAAGGCGCGTACATCGAGCTAACCGAAGGCCTGGATCAATACTAGAGCAGCCAAACCGATCACACTTTGTTGATGTCGGAAGATTCGAGTATTGGGTTGAGTGCCCCTTGTTTTGCAACCTTGATCATTGCGCGGCCAAGCTGCTCAGAGCTAGTCACGTATTTGGGGAACGCTGCGCGCAAAAGGGGCAGCACTGGCGTCATCACGGTGTACAGGAGACGGTAAACGCGGGTTTTCGATTTGACCCCATGCTTAGGAACAATAACGCCGGGGCGAAACATGTAGGCGGCCTTGAACGGCAAATGGAGCAGAGCGTTTTCGGTCTTGCCCTTTACTCTGGCCCACATGGTAGGGCCGCGCTCTGCACTATCTGTGCCCATCCCCGAGACATAGATGAACGTCATGTTAGGGTTGAGGCGCGCTAGCGTCTCGGCCACCGCCAGCGTTAGGTCATAGGTGACCTGCTGATACTGCTCTTCCTTCATACCCGCGGAAGACACGCCGAGGCAGAAGAAGCAGGCGTCGTAGCCCGTGAGCTGGCTCTCAATGGCCGACAAATCGAAGAAATTCCTGTGTGTCAGCTCGCGAAGTTTGGAATGTCGCAGTCCCGATGCAGTTCGCACAATCGACAGCACTTTCTCAATTGAGCGATCGAGTATGCATTCGCGCAAGACCCCTTGACCCACCATGCCGGTTGTCCCGAAGAGGATAACTTTCATGAGTCTCAGGTGTGGCAGACCGGCAGGCGGGCACGATCGGGCGGTACCCATCCCCTGCGAGCTTCCTGGCTCGCGAGCAATTCTGGTGTCCAGAAACAGTGGAGAAGCGTCGGGTTCAACTTCTGCTCGTTCGTCTTAAGAAACTCGTCGAAGCTTTTTTCGGTGTGCGTCGCGAGAAGGTATACCCACGCCGTGGTGATGGTCTGGTGATACAGATTGCCGAGGCCGTGGTGCGCGGCGAACGCTTGAATTCCAGCGCGCACGTGCGCCAATGCATCTTCGAGAGGTTCTTGATGCAGATGGAGCCAAGCCAGCCGCAGATGGTCGGCATGACGAAATTCGGATGTTTTCAGGTGACAGGTGTGAAATGCTTCGAGGAATTCGTCATCACCCAGATGGGCGGTGGCAGGCACGAGCGGCACAGGTACAATTATGACAGAATCAGCGTTTTCCGTTAGCAATCAAAACTTTACGCGCCGCCTCTGCGCCACAAACGGGCAGCGCCGGATCGCTCAGCAGGCCAATTTGCTTGAGCACGGAAGCCTGGTCCCAATAAATGTGCTCGTGGGCGAGCTTCCCATCGCGGAAGCGTACAATCACTACCAGGGCCACCTCCACGTGAGCGTTCGTGGGAGGCACGCCCGGCAGCATCCACGGCATCTCCTGCGTGTGGGTAAACGAAAAGATCATTTCGTCGACGAGCTGATCGTCGCCAATGGTCCGGGAGATTGGCGTCAGAGCGGTATCCGGCGGCATGCTGGGAATAAAGTCCTTCGAATAGAAATCGCGCAGCGCGGCTTTACCGGAGCCTCCTGTCATTACCGGAATGTGATTGACGTAAGCGTCGTCCACCATAGTGGCCAACGTGGCTTCCGTATCGCGGGTGGCAAATTCGTGCTTGGTGTGCTCGTCCCACAGCGCGGAGAGATTTGGTTGCGGCATGACAGCATTCTACCGGAATGCGCGGAAAACCATGCCGTTACTACATCGAACCCAGGGAGTAATAAGTGCCGTTGGGTTTCGGATCGTAACCCAGAAGGTCGCGCGCCTTCTCAACGCCCAGCAGGCATCCGTTTCCAATGACGCGATTGGGAACGTCCGGCCAGTTCTGTTTGAGGAACGCATGGATATCGACAATATCGCGATTCACTTCGGCGTCGGCGAGATTAAAAACGTCGAAACCGGTACTCAGCTCTCGTTCGATGGCCAGCTTGAATCCCGCCAGAGTATTCTCGATCGAGCAGCAGATATAGAGGTTCCAGGCGTAGAGCGAAAGAACACCGGGGAACTCGAGGCGCAGCGCTACGGTTTGCATCTCACTGTTCGCGGATTGGGAGCGGGCATAGCGCTCGAACTCTCCTTTCAAGAATCCATATAAATTGACGCCATCGGATAGCGTTGGCAGGAAGTTCCACTCGGGGATGGGGAATTGGTCGATCCGCACAGGCTGGTTGATGGCGTAGATCTGCCCTGAAGACGCAAAGATAAACTTGCGGACACCGGCTTCGCGCGCTGCTTCGAAGACATTTACCGACCCCTCATAGTTAATCCGTCTGTAGTCCGCTTCCGTCATCCCCGGTACAGCGGGATGAGGGAGAGCTGCCAAGTGAATCACTACGTCGCTGCCGCGAAAGCGCTGGACCAGCACTTGGCGCGGGCCGAGAATATCATCGCCGCTAGGAAGGATGACGCCCGCTGAGAGAAGCAATTGCTCGGCTTTCGCCTGGGCGCGCCGCATCGATTGACCGGCTGTTCTCCCTGCGAGCCCATGCTTTGTTCCAAACGTTCGATGGCGGAGCCTGTCGATCCACAGCCCGCGGAAGCGATCGAAGACAGAGACTTCATAGCCGCTCGCGCTGAGCCCCTCACGCAGCATTCGTCCAACAAAACCGCTTCCACCCGTGATCGTGACCCTCTTCATGCGCGAGCCCTCCGGCCAAATCTTAGATACCCTCTCACAAAACCCGTGGCGTGAGCCACTTGGGAAAGGAGCAGAAGGATGCGGACTCGGGCAGAGTGCGCGTAGAACAACAGAGAGATGTAAAAGCGCGGGCGTTCCAGGCGGAGAGCCTGCTGTGCCCGATCGGCCTGCAGGCGATGAAATAGAAACGAGCCGCAGCCATAGTTGTAATGTTGCTTCATGAACGATCGCAGCGTCAGTTCGTGGCCATGAAACACGATGATGCTTTGATCGCAGATGATCCGCCGTCCGGACGCTTTCCAGCGCGAGCAGAAATCGCGATCCTCCGCGGCAGTCCGGTAATACCGCGGGCTGAAGCCCTGTAATTCCAGAAACGCCGCCGCCGGAACTCCCATGTTGTTTCCTAGCGCTAGACCGGCATCGACAGGAGAGGTGTTGGAAGTCCCTAAGAGATAGTCTGTGATCGCCTGCGTAGTCTGGGAATAAGGATTGGACGGCAGCCAGTTGAGCGAGGAGCCGGCGACCATGCAGCTTGGATCTTGGCGGAAGGCCTCATCGTAGCGCGTCAACCAGTTATTCGGAAAAAGGCAGTCGTCGTCCGTGAAGATCAGGTATTCGCCCAGAGCCTCGGCCGCACCGGCATTTCGCGCGATGCCGCAGCCGGCGTGGGGGCGCTGGAAATTGCGGATCGGAAGGCGACTCCCAAAAGACTCGACGACGAGATGGGACTCCTTGTCCTCTCCATCGTGGACAACAATTAGTTCCCACTGTTCTTGCGGATACGTCTGCCCGGTGAGCGAATCGAGGCAGCGGCTCAACTGCCGTTTTCGCTGGCGCGTGGCGATGATGACCGAAAGGAAAGGACGATCCAAGTTGTCATATTACCGTGGCGGACGTTTACTCTACAATAAAACCAGGACTTATATGAAAAACCTTGATGCAAAAAAAATCCAGAAGCTCAAGCAGAGGCAGAAGTCGCCGCTGGTAACGCCTACCGATTTGAAGGGCGGAGCCACCAAGGATATCTCCGGGGCCATGAATGGCATCCTGGCTGACGTATTCGCTCTCTACATAAAGACCAAGAATTTCCACTGGCATCTGAGCGGACCACATTTCCGTGACTATCATTTGCTCCTGGACGAGCAGGCAGACCAGTTGTATGCGATGACGGATCCAATCGCCGAGCGCATCCGCAAAGTGGGCGGTTCCACAATCAAATCGATCGGCCATATCGCCCGCACACAGCGCATCCTTGACAATGATGCCGAGTACGTCGAGCCGGAAGATATGCTGGCAGAATTGTGCGAGGACAGCAAGACGCTGACAGCGCGCCTGCGCGAGGCTCACAATGTCTGCGAAGACCACAACGACATCGCCACCACCAGCTTGATCGAAGTGTGGATCGACGAAACCGAACGCCGGACCTGGTTCCTGTTTGAAGCAAGCCGTCGTGGTGACTCCAGCGGACACTAGGACTGCCGACCAGTCGCTCGCGGACCGGCTGCGTGCGGTAACCGACCTCCTCGAAAGCATCGCGGCCGACTGGTCGCTGCTCGACCAACTGCCGGAAGAAGATCGCGAGCGCCTGCACCGGGTAGTGGCACAGCTCTACAACCCAGATCCAGTTGCGCGGCGGCGAAAAATAAAAGCCGCGGAGCGCGAGCGGACCGCGGCACAGGCTCAGCGCGTGGATGCCGCACGCCGTGAAACGGGAATCCAAACATTACGCCGGAAACCCGTATTCACAACTCCCAATGTGTTTCCACCTGCCGATTTTGAACAGCGGGAGCCGGTAGCCGACTCCGAATCCGGCGAATCCCCGCACTGCTACGTCTGCAAGCAGCACTATTCCGTCATCCATCATTTCTACGATCAGATGTGTCCGTCATGCGCGGAGTTCAATTTCGCGAAGCGTACGGAACTGGCGGATTTGCGGGGGCGAGTGGCGCTCCTGACCGGTGGACGCGTGAAGATTGGTTATCAGGCCGGCCTGAAGCTGCTGCGCGCCGGAGCACGGCTCATCGTAACGACGCGCTTCCCCCGCGATTCGGCGCAACGCTATGCGCGGGAGCCGGATTTCGGAGAGTGGGGGAGTCGCCTGGAAATCTATGGGCTGGATATGCGCCATACGCCCAGCGTCGAAGCATTGTGCAGCCACCTGTTGACGACGCTTCCCCGGCTCGATTTCATCATCAACAACGCGTGCCAGACGGTCCGCCGTCCGCCCGATTTTTATAAGCACATGATGGAGGGTGAGAAAGCCGCTTTTGACAGCATGCCGAACGGCACGCGGAAGCTGTTGGGCGAGTATGACTGCTCCACTGGGGCGTTGGCGATTCAGGCGGGGCCGACGCGCGCGGCGGAATTGTCGCAGGTCCCCTTGCTGGCAGAGGACCTGTTGGGGCAAAAACACCTGTTTCCTGAAGGCCGACTGGATCAGGATCTGCAACAGGTCGATTTACGCGGCCGGAACTCGTGGCGCCTGCTGATGGCGGAAGTATCGTCAGTGGAATTGCTGGAAGTTCAGTTGATCAACGCCATCGCGCCGTTCATTATCAACGCGCGCCTCAAGTCGCTGATGATGCGGACGCCGGAACGCGACAAACACATCGTGAATGTGTCGGCAGTTGAGGGGCAGTTCTACCGCCACTGGAAAACCACGCGGCATCCCCATACCAACATGGCCAAGGCCGCGCTTAACATGATGACGCGCACGTCAGCCACGGACTACCACGGCGACGGCATCCACATGAATAGTGTAGATACAGGATGGGTCACGGACGAGGATCCCGTCGAAATCGCCGCCCGGAAGACGGAGGAGCAAAAATTTCATCCGCCCCTGGATATCGTTGACGGCGCGGCGCGCATTCTAGACCCCATCATCAGTGGGTTCAACACGGGAGAGCATATTTGGGGTCAGTTTCTCAAGGACTATAGGCCCACAGATTGGTAGGGGTGACCGCTGCACGTCATTGAGCCAGCAGCGATAATAGGAGCATCCTCATAGCCGCCACCCGCATCCAACCCTGTAAGCATTGGAAGGCAGTGTGCTTCAAACGGATTCTATGCATCGATC
>CAZDGT010000514.1:0-2928 GCA_964504905.1 uncultured Bordetella sp.
GTAACTCGCGCTATATCCAGATCGTGGCCCGTTTCACGTTCTAGGAAAAAAACAATCTCCACGTCGTCACTGTCAAGGCGTGGGTGACCATGGATGCACGGATGCTACGGGCTTGGCGGTAAGCCATCCCGTAGAACACTCCGGCCACCGCGGCCAGCGCCGCGAACCGCCAGTTTGGAAACGCGTGATACCACAAGTGCGCTGTCCCGAATAGCAGGGACGCCAACAACAAGCCGGCCCAGTCACTGCGCAGCCAGCTTGCGATCCACTGTTGCAGCAGGCCGCGGAAGAAAAACTCCTCGCCCAGCGCGACCACCCATAGGATTCCGAAGAAAGTCGCCAGCCCGATCAACGTGGTGCGTTCCCAACTCGCGTAGCGTAGATGCGGGCGCGCGAAGTGGATCGCCCATCCGAGCGCGCCGGCCACCGGCACCAGCCCCACAAAGTAAAGAGCTCCTATTTTCCACTCGCGGCCGGCCGGCCAGAATCCGAAACCAATGTTCTTCATTCTGCGCACGCTCAAGATCGCAAAGAGTCCGGTGCGGAACCACATTAGCTGGCCCAAGGTTCCCAGCGGAAGCGAATCGACGGGACTTGGATAGAGCGCGGGGATTGCGCGCGCAAGCCACACCGCAGCCATAAAAATCAGAAACAGAATATCCACCGCCGTCTGGTGCGGGAACACCACATACCAAAATGCCGCTACTACGGTAAGCGCCGCGATCACACCCAGTGAGTGCCACGAAAAGTTCCGCAATGCCAAGGCAGCCAACGTGTAAGGCGCCACCGCGGCGACCACCAGCGCGATGGCAACACCTGCCGGCGGCAATTTTTCCAGGCGCAGGCGGAGCCGCTCCACGCCCATTGTGAAATACAAGCTCACTTCCAGGAGGAAGGCGGGAAGCACGGCTAGCGCGGTCGCCCACGGGATGCCCCGGTCTTGCGCATAGAAATACGCCACGACGGCGCCGGCCGCCCATAGGAGCGGAAAGGCGAACCACATTCTGGGGTTCATCGTAGCACTGTGGCTGCGCGCTAAAATAGTCGCGCATGTCACGATTCCCCGGTGTCGACTACCTGCTGATCGATTCGCAGTTCTCCGAGCAGGAGCTGCTGGTGCGGCAAACCGCACGCCAGTTCGTGGATGACCGCGCGCTGCCGTTGATCCGCGATTGCTTTCGCGAGGCGCGCTTCCCCATGGAATTAGTGCCAGAGCTGGGGCGGCTGGGTTTCCTAGGCGCGAATCTTGAAGGTTACGGCTGCGCCGGGATGAACAATGTGGAATACGGGTTGGTGATGCAGGAGATTGAGCGCGGCGATTCAGGTTTGCGCAGCTTCGTCAGCGTCCAGAGTGCGCTGGTGATGTACCCCATCTTGACCTTTGGGAGCGACGAACAGAAACAACGCTGGCTCCCGAAACTGCAAAGTGGCGAAGCCATCGGTTGCTTCGGCCTTACCGAGCCCGGTTTTGGCTCCAATCCGGCGGGAATGCTGACGCGGGCGCGCCGCGAAGGCGCTGAGTGGGTGCTAGACGGCGAGAAAACCTGGATCACTAACGGCAGCGTCGCGGACATCGCGGTGATCTGGGCCCGCACTGACGACGGCATCCGCGGATTCCTAGTGGAGCGCGGAATGCCCGGCTACACTTCCTCGGAAATCCACGGCAAGCTGTCCATGCGGGCGTCGGTGACGTCGAGCCTGGCGTTCAACAACTGCCGGGTGCCCGCAGGCGCGCTGCTTCCGGAGGCGCAAGGTCTCCGTGCCGCGCTCTCCTGCCTCGCCCAAGCCCGCTACGGCATCGGCTGGGGCGTGATCGGAGCCGCCATGGATTGCTATGAAACCGCACGCGCCTATTCCATACTGCGCAAGCAATTCGACGGGCGCCCGATCGCCTCACATCAGCTGGTGCAAGAGAAGCTTGCCGGGATGATCACGGAAATCACCAAAGCGCAGCTGCTCGCCCTGCACGTTGGCCGGCTGAAGGATCGAGCGCAGGCGGACGCGGCCCATATCTCCATGTTGAAGCGCAACAATACAGCCATGGCGCTCGATTGCGCCCGCGCCGCCCGTGACCTGCTGGGGGCCAACGGCATCACGGACGAATACCCGATCATGCGCCATATGTGCAACTTAGAGACCGTAAAAACCTATGAGGGCACGGACCATATCCACGCGCTGGTCATCGGCGAGCGGGTCACTGGTGTCGCGGCGTACAAGTAATCGGGAAGCCCCACCCGTGTTACGATAGACATAGATTTCTTTCCTGGATCGCCGTATGGTCATTCTGATTACAATTGTGCACGTGATTGTGTGTGTATTTTTAGCTGTGGTTGTGCTGCTGCAAAGCGGTAAGGCGGCCGATTTGGCCGGCGCTTTTGGCGGCATGGGATCGCAGACGGTTTTCGGCCCGCGCGGCTCGGCGACCGTGCTATCGAAGGCCACCACGATCGCCGCCGCTCTCTTCATGGTGACTTCGCTATCGCTATCGATTCTATCGACGCGCGCCGGCAAAGCTTCGCCGGCGATCTTCCAGAAGACCATCCCAGTGACGCAACAGAAGGGTGGCGCGGCTCCGACGGGCACGATTCCTATCACGGCGACCCCGGTCATCGGCGGCAAGGAAGGCGCGCCGCAGACGATCAACGTACCGGTGACTCCGCCGACGCCAGCCCAGGAGAAGAAGCAAGAGAAGAAGTAAATTGACCCACCTGCGGGGGTGGCGGAATTGGCAGACGCACTAGCTTGAGGTGCTAGCGGGAGCAATCTCGTGGGGGTTCAAGTCCCCCTCTCCGCACCAAATATCTGCCGCTGTATCAATAGGATACGGCGGCATTTTTCTTTTGTACCTCGATTGTACCCGGCTCAACATAGGTGGATTTCTCACTGGAGTCGACCAGCGGCTTTTAGGAACTGCTGAGTTACGATGTG
>CAZDGT010000515.1:0-9543 GCA_964504905.1 uncultured Bordetella sp.
TCGCGCAGGCGCGGAAGCTGTAGAGCTGACGCCGCACCCGTCGGACGCCGATGTCATCGTTGTAAATACGTGTAGTTTTATCGACCCCGCAAAGCAGGAATCTGTCGACACCATCCTGGAGATGGCCGAATACAAAAAGACCGGCCGTGCGCAGAAGCTGATCGTCGCGGGTTGCTTAGTCGAGCGTCATCGCGGCGAGATTCAGAAAAACATGCCCGAGGTGGATGCAGTGATCGGCACCAACGAACTTGAGCGCATCACTGCCCTGTGCGAAGGTGTCGAGCCACAAGGTAACCCTTTGGACGCCTACCTTTATCACGACCTGACTCCGCGCGTGCTCTCGACGCCCAAACATTACGCCTACATCAAAATCGCCGAAGGCTGCGATCATCCCTGTACTTTCTGCGTAATTCCCCAGTACCGCGGAGCCTTCCGCAGCCGCCGCTTCGAGTCGGTGATCTCGGAAGCCACGCGCCTGTTCTCGCAAGGCGTCCGCGAGATCAATCTGATCGGCCAGGACACCACCTGTTACGGCGAAGACTTCGGGCTTAAAGACGGGCTGGCACAATTGCTCGCGCGCCTGGCGCAGATAGAAACGGCACAGGAAAAATGGGTGCGCTTTCTCTACGCATATCCCAACAAAGTGACACAGAAGTTGCTGGACACCATTGCCGAGCACGATTCGCTGGTGAAATACATCGACATGCCCCTACAACACGCCAGCGCGGCAGTGTTGAAGCGCATGAAGCGTGGTGCCAGCGGCGATATTTTCCTCAAGCTGATCGAGCGCATTCGTAAAACCATTCCGGGCGTAGGGATCCGCACCAGCATGATCGTGGGCTTCCCCGGAGAAACAGATCGCGACTTCGATGAGCTGTGCCAGTTCGTTCAGGCCGCCCAGTTCGACCGCCTGGGCGTCTTCTCCTATTCCGATGAAGACACCAGCAAGAGTTTCGATCTCGATGCAAAAGTGGACGCGCGCACTATCTACAACCGCAAGCGCCACTTGATGAGTTTACAGCGCAAGATTTCGCGCGCCAAAAACCGCGCCCTCATCGGCCACGAATTTCGCGTACTGGTCGAAGGCCCGACTGAAGATTCCGATCTGGTCTGGGAAGCCCGTCTTTCAACGCAAGCGCCCGACATAGATGGCGTTTGCTACATTTCCGACCCGGGCGAAAGCCCTCTGCGCTCTGGCGACTTCCGAACCATGCGTATTGTCGAAGCGCATGATTACGAGCTCACGGGAGAATTGGTCGACGTTCCCGCGCAGCCCGGCGAAGCATTGTTTCAGATAGCCCAACTTGTTTAAGCATGCGGTGCCCCATCTGCGAAAAAGAAGTGAAGCTAGAAGATCCCGAAATGCCCTTTTGTAGCGAACGCTGCCGCTTGATCGATCTGGGCAATTGGGCGTCCGAGAAGTACGTCATCCCCGGCCCGCTGGAATCCGCCGGCCAGGACGACGCCGAGGACGAAGATTGAGCCTGCTGGCGCGCCTAATAGCTACGTGGTTCGGGTGCGGCTATGCCCCTAAAGGCCCGGGCACCGCTGGGTCGCTCGCGGCGCTGGCGATTGCCTGGGCGCTGCATGTCTACGCCGGCGTGCCGGCCATTGGGATGGCGTGGCTCTCAGTGCTGCTCGCGGTTCCCGGAATTTGGGCGGCCAACGTAATCGCGCACGAAGGCGGCACGAAAGATCCGCAGATCGTCGTTGTGGATGAAGTAGTGGGGCAGTGGATGACGCTCGCCGGCGCCACGGTGCTCAATTGGAAAAGCTGGTTGCTCGCGTTCGTCCTGTTCCGTTTGTTCGATATCTGGAAGCCCCCGCCCGTGCGCCAACTCGAGCGTTTGCCCGGTGGTCTCGGTATTGTGGCGGATGACGCGATGGCCGGCGTTTACGGCGCGCTTGTATTGTTCGCGGCTGGATGGTTCAATCTTTATTAGCAGACTTGTTTGCCCCTGTCGGTTCCTATGGCCTCTCGCAAATCCTCAGATTCCCGTCCGCAGATTCTCGAAGTGTCGCCCGCGGCGGCGATCCCGGGCGGCGAATTTCAAGTCCGCGGCAAAAATTTTACCGGCTCGGGACGGGCTTCGGTAACGATTGGTGCAGCGCCTGCACCCCTCGTGGTGGGCTCGGATTCCTATCTGATCGTTCGCGTTCCGGAAGAAGGCGTGGGCGGCCAGTTGGTGGTGAGTCAGAATGGCGACATCAGCGCCCCGCGTCCCTTGCACGTCGGCGTGCAAATCGCCGATGGATTGCACCCCATCGCCAATCCCGTTGTGGATAGCCACGGAAATATTTACGCTACATTCAGCGGATCGCGCGGCCAAAAAACTCCCGTGTCCGTCTTTCAGGTCGAGGCGGCTACTGGACAATCCGTGCCTTTCGTCAGCGAACTGATGAACGCCAGCGGCCTGGCGATCGATCACGATGACGTGGTGTACGTCTCCAGCCGCCAGGAAGGCAACGTTTATCGTGTTTCTTCGGCGGGCAACAGCGCTCTTTACGTGGAAGGCATGGGGGTGGCCACCGGTATCGTCTTCGATCCGGACGGTAACCTATATGTCGGCGACCGCAGCGGTACCATCTTTAAGGTCAGCCGCCAGCGCCAGATTTACGTGTTCGCCACACTGGAATCCTCGATATCGGCATACCATTTGGCATTCGGGCCGGACAAATATCTATACGTGACCGGGCCCACCACCTCCAGCTTCGATTGCGTGCATCGAATTTCTCCCGCAGGCGAAGTCGATGTGTTCTACCGTGGCCTGGGGCGGCCGCAGGGTATGGCATTCGACGCAAACGATAACTTGTACGTCGCCGCATCCTTCCAGGGTCGCCGCGGCGTTGCGCGAATCACACCGGATAAAAAGGCCGAGTTGTTCCTCTCCGGCCCCGGCATAGTGGGCCTCGCCTTCGCTCCCGGCAAGGACTTGGTGCTCGCTACCAGCAGCGCGCTCTACCGCGTCCACGTAGGCATTGACGGGCGGCGTTCGCTATAACCACCTGAAGATGGCAGACGCGGAGATCATCGCGGTCGGCTCGGAATTGCTGACGCCGGACCGCATGGATACTAACTCGCTGTGGCTTACGCGCCAACTGAACGAGCTTGGCGTGGAAGTACGGCGCAAGTTGGTGGTGGGTGACGATCGTGCTCTGCTCGCCGCGGTTGTGCGCCAATCGATCGAACAGGTCGGCATCGTAATCCTCAGCGGCGGTCTGGGCCCCACTGAAGACGACGTCACGCGCGAAGCCGTTGCCGATGCGCTCGGACGCAGCCTGATTTTCCGCCAGGATCTACTCGAAGTGCTCTCCGAACGGTTCCAGCGCCTTCAGCGCAAGATGGCCGACAACAATCGGCGTCAGACTTTTATTGTCGAGGGTGCGGAACCTTTACCCAACAGTCGCGGCACCGCCCCGGGCCAGTGGATTGAGGACCACGACAAGATCCTGATGCTTCTCCCCGGTCCGCCTCACGAATTGAAGGCAATGTTTACCGGCGACTGCTTACCGCGGCTCCGAGCGAAACTTCCGGCACAAGTAATTCGCACGCGCTTTTATCGCGTAGCCGGCATGGGCGAATCGGATTTGGATCAGTTGATCTCGCCGGTTTACAAACCTTTCACCAATCCCGCGACCACCATCCTTGCTGGAGCTGGCGACATTCAGATTCATCTGCGCGCCCGCGCGGAAACCGAGGCGGAAGCCGAGGCTCTGCTTACCGCCGTAGGACCACCGATTGAAGATCTCTTGGGCGACCACATCTATGCCCGCAATGGAGCGAGTCTCGAAACCGTCATCGGCGAGCAACTGCGCGCCCGCAACGCAACTCTAAGCGTCGCCGAAAGCTGCACCGGTGGCCTGCTGGGAGACCGCATCACTTCCGTTCCCGGAAGTTCTGACTATTTCGTCGGGGGATTTTTGACTTACTCCGGCTCGATGAAGACGGAACTGCTGGGCGTGGAGGCTTCCCTGCTCGCTCAGTACACCGCTGTGAGCGAGGAATGTGCGAAAGCCATGGCCCAAGGCGCGCGCCTGCGCACCGGATCCACTTATGCCGTGTCCGTTACCGGCGAAGCCGGACCCGAGAGTTCCACCGGCGCGCCCGTCGGCACAGTCATCATCGGCATCGCTGGGCCAGATGGCGAATCACAGGCGAAACGCTACTTGCTATTCGGCGACCGCAACGGCATCCGTGCCCGCGCCGCGCAGTGGGCGCTTGACGACCTGCGCCGAAAACTCTCCTAAACCAAACCTCGGCGAAACCTCTTCTCCTCGGGCCCCATCTGCTAAACTGAACCATTGTTGTCTGTGCATGCTGTTCGTGCGCATTTGGGGCGGGCGTGCGGAGTTGGCATGTGTGCTAAATCCGCAAGTCCCATTCAGGCACCAACATCTGAACTAAATGAGGAACTTCGTGAAGTCAAGTTTTAAGAGTGTCTTGCTTTGCCTGCTGCTGGCAGCAGCGCCGGGATTCGCCCAGGCGCAGGCTCCCAACCAACCCCCTGACCAGGCTCCCGGTACACCGGCTCCATCTGTTCCGCCCCCCTCGACTCCGCCCTCTACCACTCCGGAAGCCGACACCGCGCAAACGGCCACCTTGCCACCTCCCCGGGAAGTTCCCTCCGTCGTGAATACCGGAACCGGTTTCTCAATCGAGCCGATTTACTGGCGCACGCAAGGCAACATCTTTTTGCGCGGCGGCACCAAGGACACCAACGCCGACCCTAGCGATCTGGATTTCCCCCGGCATACGGACCGGTCTATCGGCTTGAAAATAAACATTCCGCTGTCCAAAAATGCGACCCTCCGGGGTTCCTATTTTCAAACCAAAGGCGATGCGCTCACGACGGCCCCGCAGAAATTGAATCTATTCGGAGAAGAGATTACCGCGGGTGACACTCTGGCCACCAGCTATATCCTTTCGATGTACAAGGTCTCCTACGACTATTTGACTTACTTCTGGAAGCGCGGCGGCTCCGAAATACGCCTGAAGACTCTATGGGAGATCCAGCGCATCAGTGTGAACGGCGAAATAGACGATTTTGTTGTCGACTCCACCGGCGCGCTGGTCAACATAAACCCTGCCATCGGCGAGAAATCGGTTTTCCTGCCGACTCTGGGCCTGGGCTTGGAACATACTCTTTCGCGTCACTTCCGTTGGGAAGCCAGAGCGTCCGGCTTCGCGTTTCCGCACCGTTCCCTGATAGGCGACGCGGAAGCGGCCATCGCGGTTCGCTTCAATCGCTTCGAAATACTGGGCGGAGGAAGATGGCTTCATTTCAAGACCAGCCCTAACGCCGACCAGTATTATTACGGGACCATCTACGGGCCCTATGTGGGTCTGCGCTTCTACTGGAAAAAACAATAGCGCGGCAGAATTAAGGCCGGCGCCATCGCCGTGTGATTCTTTGCCACCAGCCGCGGGAGTCCGCTGGCGAGGCTTGGCTGGCCATGGCAGGCCCTAACGCCGACACCAACAAGCGATCGCTGCGCTCAGCCGGAACCTTTGAGATCAACCTTACGTGATAGCCACTGAATCCGTAGGTGCGCTTGTAGACCGCGCCGTCCTTGTCCTGCGCCAGCAGCGAGAAGCCCTTCTCCTGATTGCCAGGGGATGACTTATCCACCGCGACATCGGCCAGTTCCAAGGGATAAAACCCCGTCATGTTGCGTTCCACATAGGCGGTCTCATAGCGATGCCGGCTCTTGCTCCATACGAATACCCGGATGCTATCGAATTCCGCGGTTTTCAGGCTGTTCGCCGCGGTAGCCCACAGCCAGTTGTGCTTCATCTGGCCGCCATCTTGGACATCTCCTATCGCCAGATACGCGATGATGCGGGCTCCCTCCGCGTATTGCGCCACCTCATCGGGCACCGACATGTAGAGCATGCGCGCGAGCACCCAGCCCACTTTACCGTCCTTGGTGCGCACCAGATCCCAATCATCCAGCGAAGGGGCCGGCGGTGCTTCCGGCGGCTCATAACCGGGCAGATCGGAAGCACGCGGCCGCGACATTTTTTCCCAATTGGGCGGCAACGGCGGAGCGGGAGGAACCGGCAACACAAATGCTGGTTCCTTCTTGGCCTTCCCTTTGACTGCTCTCGCTGGCGCCGAGGCTTTCGCCAAAGCGGCGGCTCTGGGTCTGGCGGCGATCCTGGGAGTAGCCCGGTGCGCCAGCACTTCCACCGATCCGCCCTCTGGGATTTGATGGAAGCTAGGCGAGCCCCGGCTCGGTTCGCTGTGCATGTTGAGCGCTTCGAATACCGTGGCCGCCCCTTGCGACGGCAGCTTCCCGGCGGTTTCCGCCAGTTGGCGCAATTCGTCCATTTGCTGGGAGCTCAGCAGCAGATTGGCGTCCACCCATCCCTCGACGCCCTCGGCGGTGCGAACGCGAACCAGCCGCCGCCGGACTTCCAGAATATCCAGTGCGTCGCCATGCTTTACCGTCGTAACGCCAGGTGATTTCGCAGCCAGATCCTGGCGGAGGTTCATGCTGATGGGGCCCACATAGGCGGTTCCGATGGCAGGAAGTTCGGAAGCTGCCGGCTTGTGAGATTTACAGGAGACAATAACTAGGATGCCGCAGCCTGCAACAATCAGCAGCGCGGCCAAGCGCGGACCGCAAAATCGGGGAATGACCACAGACGTTCTGAACGTTAGTCTAACAGTATGGAACCAACTTCATCCACAAAAATCGATTACTATTGCCCGCGCTGCCGGCAACCTGTGGACGACCCGCTCGCCTGCGGCGACTGTGCCTCACTGATCTGCCGCCGCTGCGGAACCCCCCTCGAACAGGTGGATGAACTCGGGATCGGTTAAGACACAGAACCACGAGCAGCAAGCGAGTGGCTCCGGCGACCCTACCCTCGGGCGCGGCTTGCCGCTGCCGGGACGGCTGTTGGCACGGGAGCAGGAGGCGGCGTCGCCACCCCTTCTCCGCGCGTCAGGCCCAGCGCTTTGCGCAGTTCCACATCCAGCTTCTTGAATACATCGGGATTGTCCTTCAGAAACTGCCGCGCGTTCTCCCGGCCCTGCCCGATGCGCTCGCCCTTGTAGCTGTACCAGGCGCCGCTCTTCTCCACCAGGTTCTGCGCCACGCCCAGGTCGATCAAATCGCCCTCTTTGGAAATCCCCTCGCCATAGATAATGTCGAACTCGGCCTCGCGGAACGGCGGAGCCATTTTGTTCTTCACAATCTTGACCTTGGTGCGGTTCCCCGTCACCACGTCGCCGTCCTTGATGGCTGCGATGCGGCGAATGTCGGCGCGAATGCTCGAATAGAACTTCAATGCGCGACCGCCCGTGGTGGTTTCCGGGTTCCCAAACATCACGCCGATCTTCTCGCGGATCTGGTTGATGAAAATCAGGCAAGTGTTGGATTTAGAAACAATGCCCGTGAGTTTCCGCATGGCCTGCGACATCAGCCGAGCATGCACGCCCATGAAGCTATCGCCCATTTCGCCATCGAGCTCGGCTTTCGGCACTAGCGCCGCCACGGAGTCCACCACCAGCACATCGATGGAGCCCGACGTGATCAGAGCGTTGGTGATCTCAAGCGCTTGTTCGCCATAGTCCGGCTGCGAAACCAGCAGATTATCTACGTCCACGCCCAATTTGCGAGCGTATACCGGATCCAGCGCGTGCTCGACGTCAATGTACGCCGCCATCCCGCCTATCTTCTGCGCTTCCGCCACCACCTGCAGCGCGATGGTCGTTTTGCCCGACGACTCCGGACCGAAGATCTCCGAGATGCGTCCGCGCGGGAACCCGCCAATGCCCAGCGCGAAGTCGACCGAGATCGACCCCGTAGAAATGGAAGGGACGGCCTGCACGGGTTGCCCGCCCAGCCGGATCACCGAGCCTTTGCCGAACTGCTTTTCGATCTGGCCGAGGGTGGCGCCTAAGGCGCGCGCGCGTTCTTTTTCGTCCATGGTGAAAACTCGTCTCTCTCCGGGGGAAGCCTCATTATAGCGCGTAGACGCCTGGCTTTCGCACGGTCTTCGCCCGTAGCACCCTCCCTCCATGTCTGGCATTCAGCGTGCCTCTCCCCTCGACGTGTTCGGTACAAATGATCTCTAAATCATTTCATTTGCAGATTGAAATGCAACAAATAATTGTGGCTATTTAACCCAGTAATGTTCCGAAATGGCCATCGGAGGCTTCATGAAGACGGCAAAGATGTTCCCCAGCGTGGTGCAAAAAATGCACTCCTACTGGCCTGCACTCATCAGTTGTTCTCTTTTTCTTCTGTTGGCGATCCTTTTAATCCCTTATCCAGGACTTCAAGAAGATGAAGTTCTCTTCGGGCCACCGATTTTTCACCCAATATGGAATGATCATGTAACGATTGGCCACCTCATAATTCCTCGCATGCTGATGAGCTACCTGGGGGCAACGAAGTCGTGGCTGTTTTTCTTGATCTTCAAGTTCTGGAAGCCTTCGCCTTATGCGGTCCGCGTTCCCGCGGCCATGGTCTACGCTTTGACCATTTGGATTTTCTACTCGATTTTGCAAATGATTCATAGCTGGAGGGCGGCCGCCGTAGGGGCACTGCTACTGGCAACCGATCCGGTCTATGTATTAGCCGGCGGGTTTGGATGGTGCAACCTGCAAAACGCCTTCATGCTCGCCTCGATCGGAGCATTCTTGATGTTTTACAAGCAGCATAGTCGCCCCTGGCTCGCTTGCGCAGCGTTCTTTGCGGGATTGTGGATATGGGATAAAGCAGTCGGATTATGGATGCTCAGCGGGCTGGTTTTGGCCGTTGCGATCCTCTTCCCGCGCGAAACCTGGCGTCGCCTGAACGGGACCAACGTCGTCGTGGCCATGGTTGCATTTTGTCTGGGTGCGCTTCTGCTCATTTCCTATAACATCCAAAATCACTACCCCACCTTACGCTCGAACGCCCACTTTTCCACCGTCGGCCTTTCTGCCAAGGTCGAAGTGCTGAGGACCACGGCAAATGGCTCGGCTTGGCTAGGAATCTTGGCGAGCGAACCTGGACCGCAAACTATCCGAACTCCGCACACCTCCATCGAGAGATGGAGCGCGGCCCTTCATGACTACGCCGGCGAGCATCGCAGCGACTATCTGCCGTACGTCTTTGGAGGAAGCATCTTGCTCTTGCCGTTGCTCGTTGCCTGGCGGCGCTATGCCGCAGTGAGGACGCTTGCATTCAGTTTGATGGTCATGTCCGCGGCATGGCTCCAAATGGCGTTTACGGAAGGCGCCGGAACGGGAGGGCATCATCCCGCGCTCATGTGGCCATTCCCGCATCTGTTCATTGCGGTTGCGTTCGCGGAAGTGTCTCTACGGTGGAAGGCTGCGGGCGGATCGCTGCTTGCCGGCGTCATCCCCGTTTTGATGGTCTCGAACATGCTGACTGTGAATCAGTATCTCTATCAGTTGGCCCGATTCGGAGCAGCGCGCGGTTGGAGCGACGCTATCCTTACTCTTTCCAATGAACTCCCCGATTTTCATGCCGCCCAAATCTTCATTCCCGACTGGGGGATTATCAACCCGCTCACAACCCTGA
>CAZDGT010000516.1:0-8798 GCA_964504905.1 uncultured Bordetella sp.
AAATACCAGATGTTAGGGATGCTGGCGATCGCTACGATTTCCGCGATGTGATTGACTGCGACGCCTTCCCGGCGCAACAGGTACGGAGTAAGAAGTACGATGATCGCGTTGGCGAGGCCGTTGGGAATCCCCAGAAATCCGAATAGCCAGGGCGAATTGTGTCTTACCGCAGGTTCGTCGGCCAACGGTTCATTGTAGCGAGCGGACGCGTCTTATTTTGCTTTGGGCCGTTTAACTAAACGCCTGCGCCAGCGGCGGGCGATGGTAGGCGGCGCGAACGCCAGATCCAGCAGCTCGGCCTGCTCACGCGCGTGCACCTTGGGAGAACCGGGCGCGGTGGATGCGCTCTCCGGACGGCCCGCGTAACCTAGGGCGCGAGCCTCATTGGCCATGATGCGCTGCAGGCGAGTACGCATGAAGATCCAGGCCCCCATGTTGCGCGGCTCTTCTTGGACCCACACAACGCCGCTGGCGGAGGAATAGCGCGCGATCACTTCGCGGATCTCTGCTTCGGGGAAGGGGTAGAGCTGTTCAATGCGGACCACCGCGGTGCGCGCGGCGGTTTCATCGGTGGCTTTGCGCGCCTCGCGGGCGGCAAGCACTTCGTAATAAACTTTGCCGGAGCAAAGCAGAATCTTGCGGATGGCCGCGGGATTGGTCACCGTCGCATCGTCCAACACGGGATGGAACACGCCGTTGGTGAGGTCATCCGCAGTCGAGATAACTTGCGGATGCCGCAGCAGACTTTTCGGCGACATTACGATCAAGGGCTTGCGCAAACCGCGCCGATCCCGCCCGCCGCGCATCTGGCGACGCAGCAGATGGAAATACTGTGCCGGCGTGGTGCAATTCACGACCTGCACATTCCCTTCGGCGGAAAGTTGCAGGAAGCGTTCCAGACGCGCGCTGGAGTGTTCCGATCCTCCGCCTTCCTGCCCGTGCGGCAGCAACATCACCAAGCCGCTAGGCTGGCCCCATTTGGATTCCGCAGAGGAAATGAACTGGTCGATCATGATCTGCGCGCCGTTGGCGAAATCGCCGTACTGCGCTTCCCAAACTACTAAGCTCAGCGGGTCGGCTACGCTATAGCCGAACTCGAAACCCACCACTCCGTACTCGCTGAGCGGGCTATTGTAGACGTCGAACTTCGCGAGTCCTGGAACCAAGTGCGCCAGCGGCGTGTGTACGTCACCGTTTTGATAGTCATGAAACGATACATGGCGATGGCTGAACGTGCCGCGCGCGGAATCCTGACCGCTGAGACGCACCGATGTGCCTTCCAGCATCAGAGTGCCGAAGGCCAAGATTTCAGCGAGCGCCCAGTCGATGGCATTGTCGCGCACAGCTGCGGCGCGTTTTTCCACCAGCTTGGCCAGCTTAGGATGAATCGAGAAGCTGGCCGGGAAAGCACTGATACTCTGGATGACGCGCTCCAATGCGGCGCGGCCAACGCCAGTGGGAGGCAGATCCTGCGGCATGGAGCCGGGCGCCACCGGACTAAGCTCCAACAGCTCCCACTGTTCCTTGTTCTTCTGCGTCTGATCGTAGATTTCGTAGAGGTATTTTTTCTGCGAGTCCTGCCAGGCGGTGATTTCCTCGGCCGTGATCACGCCTTCTTTTTGGAGGCGCGCGCCATAGAGCGCTCCCACCGATTTGTGATCTTTCAACTGGCGATAGAGAACCGGCTGGGTGTAGCTGGGGTCGTCGCCTTCATTGTGGCCATGCTTGCGCAAGCAGAGAACATCGATGACCACGTCGCGGTGGAAGCGCTTGCGGAACTCAAAAGCCATCTGCGCGGCGCGGACACACGCTTCCGGATCGTCACCGTTGACGTGGAACACGGGCGCGTGCACCATCAGCGCTACGTCAGTGCAATAGCCGGTAGAGCGCGATTCCCGCGGATCGGTGGTGAAGCCAAGTTGATTGTTGATGACAACGTGAATGGTGCCGCCAGTGTTGTAGCCGTCAACTTGCGACAAGTTCAGCGTCTCCGCGACGATGCCCTGCCCCGACATAGCGGCGTCGCCATGAATCAGCAAAGGGATCACGCGTTCGCGCGAGGTGTCTTCGAGACGGTCCTGCTTGGGGCGAACGATGCCTTCGACCACGGGGTTTACGGCCTCGAGATGACTGGGATTAGCAGCCACCGAAACCCGGATGCGCTTGCCGCCAGGAATCTCACGCCAATTGCTGGCGCCTAGATGGTACTTTACGTCCCCTGCACCTTCGAAATCCTCCTCGGAAAGTTCACCCTCGAATTCCGAGAACACCTGCGCGACGCCCTTGCCGATGACATTCGCCAGCATGGTGAGGCGGCCGCGATGCGCCATGCCAATGACGCACTCGTCAGCGTTGTTAAGTGCCGCGCGGTCGAGCAGTTCGTCGACGACGGCAATGGTGGCTTCGCCGCCCTCAATTGAAAATCTCTTGTGGCCCTTGAAGCGATTCTCCAGGAACGACTCGAAGCCCTCGGCCATGGCGACGCTCATCAACGCGCGGCGCTTACCCAGAGCGTCCAGCGTCCAGGTGGTCTTGCTGGGCTCTAGCTGCTCTTGGAACCAGCGGCGCTCCTCGGGATCGTCGCAGTGCATGAACTCTACGCCCATCTTGCCGGCGTAGGTTTGTCGCAGGCGGTCGAGCAAGCCACGCAGCGTTCCGACACCGAAAGGACCCGCGTCAAACGTGCGGTCAAGATCCCAGATTGTGAGACCGTTCGCGGAAGGTTCGAGATCCGGACGTGGCGGCCGCGGGACGCCCAGCGGATCGATATCAGCAACCAAGTGCCCACGCTCGCGCCAGGCCTGAATTAAGCGAGCCACTGCTGCCTGCTTGGCGGGGTCGGTGCTAGCCGTCGTTGTCGACGGCTGTTCCAGTTCCCAGCGAACCGGCCGCGAAGGAATCGCGAGATCGCTATAGATCTGATCGTAGAAAGCGTTTTCGCCTTCGAGCAGCGCTTGCATCTGCGCCAGGAACATGCCCGACTCCGCGCCTTGAATGACGCGGTGGTCATAGGTGCAGGTCACTGTCATGACTTTGCCCAGTCCCATCAAAGTTCGAGCGTCTTCGGTCATACCGCGATATTCCGGCGGGTAATCGATGGCTCCGGTGGCGATGATTGCGCCCTGTCCGGACATCAAGCGTGGAACCGAGCCCACGGTGCCAACGGTGCCCGGGTTGGTGAGCGAAATCGTAGTACCCTCGAAATCGGCAACGGTCAGCTTATTGCCGCGGGCGCGCAGTACGATGTCGTCATAGGCGGCGAGGAACTCGGAGAAGCTCATCGACTCCGCCTTTTTGATGGACGGAACCTTGAGGGACCGCGCCCCATCCTTGCCCGCGACGTCCACGGCCAGGCCGATGTTCACATGGCCGCGATGAATACGAAGGGACTCACCAGCGCTGCTGGAAAAAGCATCATTCAGCGCGGGGACTTTTTCGATGGCGCGAACGATGGCCCAGGCAACGAAGTGCGTGTAGGAAAGCTTGCTTTGACCTAGCGTCGCGCGGTGAGCGTTGATCGCCCGGCGATTCTCATCCATCACCTTGACGGGCAACACGCGCAGGCTGGTGGCAGTGGGAACAGTGAGGCTCGCCGCCATGTTCTCGGCGATCTTCAGCGCAGGTCCGCGCAAGGGCAAAGCTTGATCGTCCTGCCCTAGTGCGACAGCGGGACCACCGACGATGGGAGCGGGCAGCGCTCTGACCTCATACGGTGAATCCGGTGTTGTCTCGACGCGGTCGCCGTTGGTTTCGAATACCTGTTTCCAGCCGGGATCTACCGTCTGGCGATCGTAAAGATACTGGTGATAGAGCTCATCTTCGAGCCAACTGTTTACACTTGGAGCGGCGGGGTCAGACATCGGGGTTTCTATTTACCATAATAACTGATGGTCAAAGCGCTCATTTTTTCGGACATACATAACGACAAGCGTGCGCTAGAGAAGTTAATGTCGATGGACGCGGACGTGTATTTCGCGGCCGGAGATCTGGTGAGTTGGGCTCGCGGACTCGACAAAATGGGCGAGGTTATGCGGGGACGGCGCGAGCGTGTTTACGTACTGCCTGGCAATCACGAGTCGGCGAGTGACATCGCCGCGTTTTGCGAACGCTTCGGATTCATCGACTTCCACGGCGGGATGGTCGAGATCGGCGGCGTGCGTTTCGCTGGGCTCGGGTACTCGACTGTGACTCCATTCGACACACCGGGCGAGTACGGCGAGGACGAACTTGAGGCGCGCCTGGAAAAGTTCACGGAGTGGAAACCACAAGTGCTGATCTGCCACTCTCCGCCGCTGAGGACGCCGCTCGATCGCATCAAAGAAGGGCTCCATGCCGGCAGCCGCGCCGTGCGCGAGTTCATCGAGGCGCATCAGCCCGAACACTTTTTCTGCGGGCACATTCATGAGGCGGAGGGAGTAGTGATGCAGATGGGCGCAACGCGAGCGATGAATGTGGGGAAGAAGGGGTATCTGTTGGAGATTTAGTCGTTGACGTTATAGATACTGTTCGCCGGTGCGCCCGGCTGAAGTTCAATGCGGAGCGAGCCAGCCGTGGAATGGCCGCAAGAAAAGCGGCTCCATCAGCCATGGCAAAATTCTACCGGATTCAGTGCCTGTATCCACTTCCTTGTGCGCCACAATTGTTAGCGATTGCCGGGCTCCATCGGGCAAGACTCGCCGCAGTTTGACGTGGCTTCTTCGTTGCGAATACCGGCTAAAGCCGAATTGCGAGAAGGTCCGTAACAGTTCGTCGCCGGAGAGTGTCCGGAACTTCGGCATCAGGCGACTGCGTCGAGCTCTAGCGTGGCCACCACTGCGGGATCTTCCGAGATGCCCAGCTCTGCGAGGTTTTCCCCTTCCAAATGCAGGCCGATCGCTTCACGAATATTTGCGGTTACCTCGTCCAGAGTGTCACCTTGAGTAACAATCGGTAGATCAAGGCATTCGGCGACATACTTCTTATCGCCCCGGAAAATACGAACCTGAATCAGGCGGCGTTTCATGAAATGCCTCTCATGTTCGATTCTAGACCGCACGCTGCAGGCCATTTTCCGGCAGGCGTTGCGGTATATCCCGGAGGCAGAGTTGGCTCGGCACTTCTACGCAGAATAGTCGTTTGCTGAATCCGCCGCGCTCCGCGTTGGAAGACGTGAAGTGGGGCATCCGAGACTGCCCAGAGGAACAGGAGCTACTCTTTAGCCCCCTGCTAAACTCGTAGTGAATGACCCTCGACGAACTGGAAAGAGAGTACGTTACGCTCCGCCAGCAGGCAGACGCTGTGCGGAGCTATCTTTGACGCTCCTGCCCGTAAATCCCAGTTAGCCCAAACCGAAGAACAGATCAACGCGCCCGACTTCTGGTCCAGCCCTGAGAAGAGCCAGAAGATCATGCAGGATCGCAAGCGCCTGGAAGAGCAAATCGCCCAGGAGGAAAAGATCTCGGCGCTGGCATCCGACCTGGACACTCTGTTTGAGCTGGCGCGTGAAGGTGAGAACGTCAACGCCGACCTGGAGCGCGAAATGGGCAGTCTCACGGCGTACCTCGAAAAGCTCGAAACCAAGATGCTGCTCTCGGGTGATAACTACTCCCGCATCGCTATCGTCACAATTCACCCCGGCGCGGGCGGTACCGAAAGTCAGGACTGGGCGGAGATGCTGTTGCGCATGTATCTGCGCTGGGCCGAGCGCAACCGCTTCGAGACCATCATTACGGACCGTCTGGAGGGCGAAGGCGCTGGCATCAAGTCGGTGACGTTCGAGGTTAACGGCGAGAATGCGTACGGGTTATTGCAAAGCGAAGTGGGTGTGCACCGTCTGGTGCGCATCTCGCCCTTCGACGCCAATGCGCGGCGGCACACATCGTTTGCGTCGGTGTTCGTGTATCCCCAGATCGATGACGAAATTGTGATCGATATACGCCCTGAAGATCTGCGCGTAGATACGTTCCGGGCATCGGGCGCGGGTGGGCAGCACGTGAATCGAACGGATTCGGCAATACGCATGACACATCTTTCGACGGGCATCGTGGTGCAGTGCCAGGCGGAACGCAGCCAACATAAGAACCGCGCCAGTGCGATGAAACAGCTCCGCGCGAAGCTGTATGAGCACGAGCTCGCGAAGAAACGCGTGGAGGAACGCAAACTCGAAGACACCAAGCTGGGGATCAACTTCGGCAGCCAGATCCGCAGCTACGTGCTGGCTCCCTACCGCATGATCAAAGATCATCGCACTAAGCTGGCTATTGGCGATGTGGACCGGGTTCTTGATGGTGATCTCGAAGCGCTGATCCATGCCTATCTGGTGCTCCTGAAGACCGGGAAGACCGTTTCTGCCGCCGGTGCGGACAGCGACGATCTGGATTAGGAATGCTCACGATTCAGGAAGCCGCAGAGCGTATCCGTGCCGGCGAATTGGTCGCATTCCCAACGGAGACGGTCTACGGGCTGGGCGCGAACGCACTGGACGCAGCTGCGGTCGCTAAAATCTATGAGGCGAAGGGACGGCCGGCGACCAGTCCGCTGATTGTGCACGTCGCATCTATCGAGATGGCTCGCACGCTAGTGACGGAGTGGCCGCCCGAGGCCGAACAACTCGCGCGGCGCTACTGGCCGGGGCCGTTGACGTTAGTGCTTCCGAAGACAGCGGCGGTTCCGGACCTGGTGACGGCCGGCTTGCCTACCGTGGGCATTCGAGTGCCGAATCATGCCCTGGCGCTCGCGCTAATTCAGGAGGCGGGCGTGCCTCTTGCCGCACCGAGCGCCAACCGCTTCATGGCCCTCTCGCCCACCACAGCCGGGCATGTCCACGAGGCCTTCGGCAATGCCGTGCCGGTGCTAGATGGCGGGCCCTGTGAGGTGGGCCTCGAGTCGACCGTGGTGTCTATCGCCGTGGGGAAGATCACGCTACTGCGGCCCGGAATGATTGCAATTGATGAAGTGACGCTCGCCAGTACGCCATCGGCAGATGCGGCGCATCCTGCTCCTGGAATGCATGAGAGGCACTACAGCCCGCAAACGCCTCTAGTTCTTTCGAAGAAGCCGGCTTCAGTGGGTGCCTACGTCTGGATTACCGAGCCTGAAATTGCTGCGCGATCCGTCCAGATGCCGGCGTCGCCGGAAGCCTATGCAGCGCGACTCTACAGCGTATTACACGAGTTAGATCGTGAGGGCTGGCCGGTGATTTGCGTCGAGCCTCCGCCAGACGCAGTAGAATGGGCAGCGGTGCGGGACCGGCTGCAAAGGGCATCTTCCAAGTGAACTTGATCGAAGAGATCGACCAAACTCTTACCGCCACGCCGACGCTGTGGTGGCTGGGCCGGGCGGGCTTTGTCGTGCGCTTCGCGAACATCACGTTCTACGTGGACGCGTGTTTATCGCGGCCTGGTGCGCCGATTGAAGGCTCCGCCGTAAAGCATGCGGACATGATCCTGGCGACGCACGCGCATGCAGGGCATCTAGACTCGCCTTCCGTGATCGCCATGCTGGAAGGATCCAAGACCGCGAAGTTGATTTTGCCCAAGAGCGCGGCGGACCAGGCTCACGCTGCGGGGATTCCGTATCCGCGTATGACCACCACGGACGCGGACTTGCGAGTCGAATACTTCAAGGACAATCTCTACGCGCGCGTTTACGCGGTGCCTTCCGCCCATCCGCAACTGGATCGGACTCCGCTGGGTGGCTATCCGTATCTGGGCTACTTGGTTCGCTTCGGGCGTTGGACCATCTATCACGCGGGCGACTGCGTGCGCTATGACACGTTAGCCGAACGGCTGCGCCCGTACAATGTGAGCGTCGCGTTGCTGCCAGTTGGCGGAAAGAATTTTTCGGTGAGTGACGCCGCACAATTGGCCGAGGATATCGGAGCGAAGTGGCTGGCGCCGATGCACTACGAGCCCGGGCAGGAAAACGATTTCGTTACCCATATGCTGGGCCAGCGCCCGCATCAGCAATTCAAGGTGTTCCAGATAGGTGAAAAGTGGACGGTACCGGAAGACTAGCCTGTCTTCGTCGGCTCAGCGCCCTTCGATGTGCCGCAGACGGGCGTCGATGACTTCTTCCACACGATGAAGTTCGGAGCGCCACAGATCTTTCATCTCCTCAATGCGATGGTCAGGATCTGGATATCGGTGATGTCACCCAATCATAGCGGCTCTGGCTAGTCTTCCTCGTACCAAGCGTGCCACTGGCGGCGTTTGACAGGGAACGCCCGGATGAGCAGCATCCCGGCCACGAATCCGCCGATATGGGCGAACCAAGCGATGCCTCCGCCGGCGTAGTTCGTGGTGGCGAGCGAGCCCAGGCCACTAAAGAGCTGAATGACGAACCACCACAGGAGCATGGCCCAGGCTGGGATCTCGACGGTTGTGATGAACACGATAATCGGTACTAAAGTGACAATGCGGGCGCGGGGGAATTTAATCAGGTAGGCCCCCATCACTCCCGCGATGGCGCCGCTCGCTCCAATGGTCGGCACGCGCGAATACGGATTTGTGACCACCTGCAGAACCCCCGCCGCAAGTCCGCAGCAGAGATAAAATACCAGGAAACGTCCGCCTCCGATCAGATCTTCCACATTGCGCCCGAACACCCATAGGAATAACATGTTGCCCAGCAAGTGCAGCCAGCCACCGTGCAGAAACATGGAAGTCAGCAGGGTTTGCAGGTGGCCGGAAATGGAGTCCGGCACAATTCCCCAGCGCTCCACGAATAAGTTGACCGCGGGCCCGAGCGAAACCTGATAGAAAAAGACCAGAACATTGACCGCGATCAGAATTCCTGTAATAGCGGTCGCCGCCTGCACT